>JAHDHB010000141.1 GCA_020631545.1 Saprospiraceae bacterium
GCGATAGCTATCGGGAGTAGAAGGACTTTTTGATTTTTCTTCGAAAAATTAGTTGGTTATGACGGTATCCCGATAGTTATCGCGGATTCTACCTATACTCTCTACATGGTAGTTAGTGGCTTTGCTGCGTTAGGAGTTATCCGCGATAGCAGCTCATATAAACGATTTTTGGTGTGACTTTTTGATAAATTTCTACACCTTAAATTGTATATCATATTTTAAAAGAGAGGCTTTTCGGAGTGATCTCAAAGTTAATAGTTTTCAATGGCGTATTTATTGCGTTATTGGAAACTATTTGAATGTTAAATAGTTATAATGCTTGAAATTATTACTACAAGCATCTTGCTTACTTGGATTTGTTTTATGGTTTTCTTGGAACGGAAGTATCCGTACAAGAAGGGCGTGAAGTTTTTTCGGGAAGGTTTTTGGTTGGATTTTGTGTGGTATACTTTGATTCAGAGTTACTTTTTGAAGATTTTGATCTTTGATTACATCATTGCTCCTTCGGAAGTAGCCTTGGGGGTGGATGAATCGGGATATCTTTCGCATTGGCCGATTTGGGCTTTAGTGCTGTTTTTTCTGATAACGCATGATTTTTACATTTATTGGTTTCACCGCTTGCAACATACCTCTAAGTTTTTTTGGCGGACACATGAAGCGCATCACTCGGTTAAGGATGTAGATTGGTTAGCAGGTTCGCGCTCACACGTAGGAGAAATCATTATTAATCAGACCATTGAGTTTGCGCCAATCTTCTTCTTGCTGGATGTGAAAACAGCGGCTATAGTCGTTCCGATTAAGGCGTTGATAGATGCAATGTGGGGAATGTATATTCATTCTAATATAGATGTGAAATCAGGTCGTTTGCAATATTTTTTCAATGGTCCAGAAATGCACCAGTGGCATCATGCTGATCATGGCGTCGTTTTTTATCGAAATTATGCCACGAAATTTGCTTTTTTCGATTGGATTTTTGGAACCGGCTTTAACCCCGACTTAAAACCATTACGTTGGGGGCTACCTTATAAATACCCAAAGGATTGGTTTGCACAACACATCTTTTCCGTGAAGCGTTTTGATGTCGATAAGGTTGAGAATCATCCTGTTTTGAAACCTTACTTTGATTTACGACCGAATTTTATAGCTTGGTTTTCTAGGCGCTTTTTGAAAAAGGAATAGGAGGAGAAGGTAGATACTAAACGAACTTTATTCCAAACAAAAAAATCAACAAGGTACTTGATAAAGAAAGGAATATCATTGAAAATGAGGGTATGATTTTGAAATGGTTAGTTTTTTTATTAATTATGCATTAGAATCCAGCAATTCTGCTAATTTTCAGTTATGATTAGGAACTCACTATGATAGATGCTGTTAAAATTATTAATTATAAGTCCATTGAAAAATTAAAGCTAGAGCTTGGCAGGGTCACCGTACTAATCGGTGGAAATGGAAGTGGAAAAAGCAATATACTAGAAGCGATTGCTTTAGGTTCGGCAGCGTTGAGTAATAGGCTAGACAATGAATTTCTTGCGTCTCGAGGAATTAGAGTAACGGAGCCTAATTTAATGCGTTCTGCGTTTGAAAAAGACCAATCTGTTAAAAAAATAAAATTTGCATTCATTCATCAAGACTCAGAAACTTCTTATGAATTGGATAATGATAATAGGCCATTTTCTAAGTGGAAGTACGAGAGTAATGTGCAATTTTCGTACGAGGAAATGATTTCTTTTTTAAAAAATAATAAGAGTTTTTTTGAAGAAGCAGAGGGTGTCTTGCCTGAAAAGTATTTAAGAAATTTTTTATCATCAAAAACCTCTTTAGTCGTAGCCGCTAACTTTCTAATATATGCTCCCGAAAATAATAAGATTAGGAACTTTAAGGAAGAAACTCAGATTGAACCTCTTGGAATTTATGGTGAGGGATTATTCAAATTGCTAACAAGTTTGGAAGAAGACTTAATAGACGAAATTAAGGAGCATCTGCAATTCATTGATTGGTTTGATGATTTTCAGTTTTCAGAGCATGCTAATCTTGGTGAAAAAAGATTATTTATCAAGGATCGACATATAAATGACACCGTTGAATATTTTGATCAGCGTTCTGCAAATGAAGGATTTTTATTCTTGTTATTTTATTTGACGCTCATTGTAAGTCCCTACACACCCAAGTTTTTCGCTGTTGACAATATAGATAATTCCTTAAATCCTAAATTATGTTCTAGCCTAGTAAAAGTTATCGTAAAGTTGGCTAGGAAGTACGATAAACAAGTAATTCTTACAACGCACAACCCCGCTGTATTAGATGGGCTTAATTTGAATGATGTAGAACAAAGACTATATGTCGTGTCAAGGAATGGAATAGGAAGGACGAAAATAAGAACTGTAATGAAACCAGCACTTACTAATGGAGAAGAACCTATTCGCTTATCTGAAGCTTTTTTAAGAGGTTATTTCGGAGGATTGAATAAAATATAGTTGGCATGCCTGTTTTTGGACTAGTTACGGAAGGAATTACCGATCAAATTGTTATTGAAGATATTCTTTATGGCTATTTTAATAGTAGTGATGTAGATATTATAGAGTTACAACCATTAAGAGATGCGACGGACGAGGATAAGGCTTCTAATGATGGGAACTGGCATAAGGTATTTGAGTACTGTAAGTCGAGCATTTTTCGAGGGGCATTTCAACAAGAAGATAATTATGTAATTATTCAAGTAGATTCTGATGTTTTCCTTGGGGATAGTATTTCTCAGGAATATAAAATTGCTACTAGAAATGACGAAGGGGAGGCATTGGAAAAAGAGGAAATTCTAGAAAATATTGTAGAAAAGCTTATTGAGGTAATTGGAGTTGGGTTTTATCAATTGAAAAAGGATAAAATTATTTTTGCAATTTCTATCCATTCATTAGAGTGTTGGTTATTACCATTGTATTTCAAGGATAGTAAAAAAGAAAAAATAGTTCAATGCTTGAAAACACTTAATCGAGAATTGAATAAAAAATATGGTTTTACCATTGATTCAAAGCAACCAAAATACTATCGAAAAGTATCAAAGCCATGGCGTAAGCATAAAATATTTAAGCAAAAATACAAGGAGAACTACAGCTTGAATGTATTTGTTGAGAATTTAGCATCTCGAAAAATAGAATTATCGATTGAAGAAGATTGGTGAACAACAAAAAAATACCCAAAAAGGAACTAAAAAGAAACAAAAAGTGTATAAAAGAATAAGAGAGAAAGATAGAAGCAAAAGAACGGATGAAAATAATAAGAGTATTCAAAGTTAACATAAAAAATACTCTATAACTCCTCACTACTAACTCTCAACTACTTACTATCTTTGTGGCGAATGTAGCAACAAACATGACGGAAAAACTAAAATACAAGGACGAGATAGAAAAACTGGAACCTGATTTTTCTGGTTTTTATGAGAAGAAATGCATCGCTTATCGTTGGACCTTCGAGGATATAAATGATGCTAAAAACTTCCAACCCGCTTACCTTCTTAGCCCTAATCGGAGAAGAACAACCTTTAAAGGCTGGGGACTCTCGTTTTTTGATAGCCAACTATCCGCAAGAGAAAGAATACAGGAATTAACTAAAAACAAAAAAATGCTCTTTAAAAAGCTCGGTACACATGTGGCCGAAGGGAAATTGGTAGAAAATGATGGACTCTCGAATGAGCCAGAAACCAATGGACACTTTACCCATTTTGAATATACTGGAGCCGTTTTAAAGCAGAAATTTGAAATAATTGGAAAATTGACATGAAACCAATAACAGGAATAACCATAAATCACTTGCCTTTTCAATTGGAAAAACGAATCGGTGTCCTGCTGTTCGCTGAATTCCCTTCTACAACTATCTTTGCTGATGAAAATGGAATGCCTATAGTGAAAGAATGGATAGATTGTAATGATGACTTAGAGCGATATTTTGTTTATAAAGTATCCAAGCAGCACCTTAAAGCCTTTATTGAAGGAAAATTAAGCCACTTCGAATTGTATTTGTATGCCGAAAATCATATTGGAATAATTGTAGATGAAAAAGAAGAAAAAAATCAGCTTATAACAGTAATCGCCTCTGCGGCTGTCCCAAATGATTATTATCCTAGTGTGGATTATTTTTTCAAAAAAGAAAATGGCGTAGAAACGAAAGCCATTATTGACTTCTTTAAATTAGATGAAATACAAGGAGAACCTCCTACAAAAACCGAAGGTTATGTCCGAAAACTAAGCACCTATGAATACAAGGAATACAAGCCTGCTATAGCTCAAGAACCAGAAATGCCTTATGGTGAAGATGGATTTTCAAAAATCACCTTCTTTCCTGTTCAAGGGAAATTTCGTGCTATTGATTGTGAAACAGGTGCTTTTGTGCTTATGAGTATCACTGAAAAACGTTTTTCTGGAAAATTTGACACCAACCTCATAAAAGATGGAATTCACCAACTTACCTTTACACAATCTTATCGGATAATTATTCAGAGAAAGGAAACTGAAGAGGGAGAATTAAAAATTCAAGATACTATTATGACCGTCAATGAACTAGAATAAGGTATCAATTGCTTAGGAATTTTATGCTGATTACTGAAACGAAAAAACAGGTAGCTGTGATTTATTGGATTTATCTTTTTTGTGCATCTGCCATGGAAATTGCGTGGTTGTATAGTTTGAAATACATTGATAAGGATAGCATAATGGCCATCAATTGGCGAACTATTTTTGCTAGTTCTGAACCAATTTTGACCTTATTGCCTGTCGTTGGATATATTGTATTTGGTGTAGCCAATGTAGTGCTTATCTCTATGGCGATGAAGGGAATACCTGCTTCTACGGCGTTTGGAATTTGGATGGGGCTGGCGCTAGTTGGTGCAAAAATTATTGATGTAATGGTTTATGGTGAGCCTTATACGTATCAGCAGATTCTTTTTATGTGCTTGATTTTAATTGGCGTTGTGGGGTTAAAAGCTGGAGCGAATTAGCTTAAAAACAATAGGTTGCTGTTGTCTCTGAATAGCCTCCAAAAATTCCAAAACCATTTTCTACATTACCATGAACTTGAATTTCTTGAGAACTGTTAAAGATGGCGAAGTTGTCTCTACTTATATATTGGTAATAAGTTTTTATATAGTGATATAGATCGTAGTTTAAGGATTGTAATGAAATTTGTAAGCAAAAAGGATAATCAGGAATTTGATTGACAAGCAAGTTATTAAAATTAACATAAAAGGTCGTCGTGTAAGAGTTGCCATTAAATGCGAAATCGGGTAGGAAAATGTGTCGTAAACCAATGGTTTCATCTACAAGCTCTCGATTTTCAGTATTGGGATCCAAGGTATATAGTTGTAAAATCGTTTCGGGTGTATTAGTTATCTGAACAGCCTTGATATTTATTAAATAAAAATTTTCTTCTTCTGCTCGGTCATTTATAGTAAGATCTACAATGAAAACGGAATCATTTAGGTAAATACCTTTTTCTATAATAGCGCTTGTGGGGATTGGATTTAATGGAATATAGCATTCGGCTTCAATGGCTTCAAAATCTGTACTTTCTACATGTATTTTGTAAGAGCTTCCTTCATTAGGTGTGAGTCCATTTAGGGTATAATACCCAATAGAATCGTGTGAGAATTCGCCCAAAATATCTCCTGAGGGTGTTTTTAAAACTGGTAGAGCTTGGGTATAGTTTATACCCATACTGTCGGTTAGGTCACTACTTAAGCTCAAATGCATTTTCCATGTACTATCAGGTTGATTGACTGCATTTAGGACGAACTTCTTTGGAATGTTAAGATCTTCAATGAAAATGGGTTCGTCGCATCCTAGTATAAAGAGAAGTACTATGTAAAAGAGCGTTTTTTTCATACTGGTTAAGTGGTCTAAGAAGCAAATAAATACTAGCGATTCTTGTTAAAATTTAAAGCTATAAGTGGCGTAGGGTAGGGGAATAGGCAATAGGCTTAGTTTTCTTATTTGCACTTCACGAGCACTATTAGAGGCTGGATAAATAGAGAATGGGTTTTTGCGATTATAGACATTGATAAGACCAATTCTCCAAGTTCGAGTTCCTAACCTTGTGGCTTTATGCATATTCATTGAAAGATCTAAGCGGTGATAATTCGGCATTCGGTAGTTGTTTTTTTCACTGTAGTCAAAAATTTCATAACTAGGAGGTGTGAAAATAGGAAATGGTACGCCAAGTGGACGATAACGCTCTAAACTTAGCGTCGTAGGGTTTCCTGTTCCAAATGACCAAACTGCACCAATGTCTACACGTTTTCCAAATTTGTAGTTAAGTACAGCATTGATAAAATGTCTTCGATCAAAATCGTATGGATAGACAAGACCGCCATTTAATTCTTCAAACTTTCTATTTGCCCAAGAAAGCGTATAGCTTAGCCACCCAGTTAGTTTTCCTGTTGGTTTGCTAAGCAATATTTCTCCACCGAAAGAGGCTCCTTGCCCTATAGTTATAAAGTCTTCCCATTTAGAGCCATTGGCAACAAAGGAAGCTCCTTCTTGAAATTCGAGTAAGCGGTATTGTTTTTTGTAATAACCTCCAAGGGTTATTTTCATTTTATTCCTCAATAGGTAGCTATAATCTAAGGTGAATAAATGACTTAGTTCTGGTTTTATATTTTTGGTGCTAGGAACCCATAAATCTGTTTGAAAACCAACTCCCTGCTCAGTCAAAAGATGAATGAATTGGGCAGTGCCGGCGTATGATGCAGATAAGGTGTGTTGTGGTTTGAGATTCCATTGGGTATTAATTCGATATTGAGGAGTTATATAGGTTTGGTATTGTTTGTCTGTGTTACTTTTTACAGACATTCCTGCGATGTGTAATCCGTGGTTGATTTTTAATTGTTTATGCCATAAATAATCGTCTTCGATGAAAGCATAAAATTCATGAGAATTAATGGGCGTCGCTTTAATATTAAGGGTATCAATTACGCCTTGTTGTGTTATAGAGGTTCGATTATTAGCTGGGTGGTAATTGTGGAAGGTATAACTTCCGCCTGCACGAACATAATGCTTGTTATTTGGAATATAATCAATGTCATATCTCAGGCCAAAATCATCAATTCGAGAAATTGATTTGAAGTCAAATTCATTGATTTTACTGGGATCCGTTTCTCGTTTGTTGGGATTAGCATAATTTTGAAATCCATAACCGTAATTGCTATACGTTAGCGTCGTGTTGGAAAACAGCTTTGGGCCTAAAATCGTGTTCCAACGTAATGCAGCTATTTTATTTCCCCAGTTTCTACGGTATTCTTGGATTGCTTTTTTCTGGCTATCCTCTTGAATTTCTCGACTAAAAAAACCATCGTTTCCCATAAAATAACTAAAATACAATCGATGTTTGTTGGAAATTTGATGATTTATTTTGGCATTTACATCATAAAAACCATAACCGGTACGAAATTCTGGTGAAGCTATGCTCGTAATCGTACGTAATAATAGATCTAACCAAGTTCTGCGTGCAGAAATGAAGAAAGAGGTTTTGTCTTTAATTATGGGACCTTCCAAGTGGAGTCCACTAGTAATTGCACCAATAGAAAGTCCTCCATGAAATTGTTTTAAATTTCCTTCTTTCATTCGAATATCTAATACAGAAGAAAGTCGGCCTCCATAACGCGCAGGAAATCCGCTTTTTATAATTTCAGCAGTATTGATTGCCTCACTATTAAACACCGAAATTAAGCCGAAAAGATGATAGACATTATAAACAGGCACGCCATCCAATAAAACTAAATTTTGGTCGGAGCCTCCTCCGCGTACTGAAATGCCTCGACTACCATCGCTACCAGTTTGGATACCAGGGAATAAAGAAACTAAGCGTAAAACATCTAACTCGCCCATTAAATTGGGGACGGATTCGATTTCCTCGGCCTCTACTTTTTGAGAATTACTAGATGTTATCTGAACATCTTCTATTTTTTGTTCAACTTTAGGGGTGACTACAATTTCTTTTAGAGTATTGTCTGAGTTTAAGTAAATATTTTTTCTAGTATTTTGGGTTAAGGAAATGGTATCAGATTTAGTTTGAAAGCCGAGATAGGTCCAGTTTAAAATGTAATTCCCTTCAGGTAAAGTAAGGCTATAAAAACCATAAACATTTGTAGTCGTTCCTCTATACTTTATTGATTCATAAACATTTCCTCCTATAAGGGCTTCTCCACTAGCCTTGTCCTTCAAATAACCACTTATCGTGTAGCGAGGAAGTTTTGTACGAAAGAGACTAATTTGTTGGCCAATAGCCTTGAATTCTACATTAGTATCTTTAAAGGTAAGGATGAGTATTTCTTGAAGGGATTTGTTCTTTACTACGATGGTTGTGGTATGTTGGAGAGGAATTTTTCGTTTGTCGTAAGCAAACTTAGCCCCAGACAATTGACTGATTTCTTGAAGGATTTGTTCTACCTTCGTTTCTTTTACATTTAGGCTGATTTTTTTATCAAGAATGCTTTCTTGCGCCCATAGGGAGGTTGATGCTCCTGCAAAAGCAAGGCATAATATAGCACAGAGTATTCTGATAGTGAATGGCATAAATACGCAGCTTTCTATTTTGCTATTTATAAGGGTAGCAAAATCGCACATTTATTTTTCTTTTCAAACGGAATGTCGAATTATTTTTAGTTAAAACCGATTTATAAGGAATCCGAATCGAGGTTTCAGGTGTTGGTTTTAAGGAGCGAATCGGAAAGATTTTGAGGAATCAATGTCTAGCTTTTAAGAAAATATTATTTTCTTTCTCTTCTGCATCAATACCACAAGTTTGAAGGAGTACACTAATAATGGATGATAAATCCTCTTTTTCAAAATCGGCAGTTAAATGGCAATCTATAGATTCGTTTTGCTTGATTTGAAGCGTTTTTCCATAGTAAGTGGATAAATCAGAAACAACTTGTTCTAGTGTTGCATTATCAAAATGAAAAACACCTGTTTTCCATGCTAGAAAATTGGGGTTCTTATTTTGTTCTTTTATTACTTCGTAAGCTGAAGAAACACCTTTTTCACCTTTCGTTAAGAAAACCTTTGATGCAGGTTTGTCTTTTTTGGAAAACTGCACTTTCCCACTTGTTACGGTAACCTCTGTCTGACTAGGTAAAGACTTGACATTGAAGGTGGTTCCTAAGACTTTTACTTCGGTGTTATTGGCTGAAATGATGAATGGTTTTTCTGCATTTTCGGCTACTTCGAAGTAAGCTTCACCGTCCAAATTAACCAAACGCTCTTCCTTCCCAAAGCGTTTGTCAATATTAATTTTTGTAGGATATTTATACCAAACTTTAGTACCATCAGTTAAAGTGATGGCTTGAACTTCAGTTATTGGAATATCGTTTTTTAGAATAAATAAGGCAACGAATAGTAAGGCAAAACCAGCGGCAATACCCCATGCCCAGGGAACTATTTTACGAGTTTTTCGAAGATTTTGGGGTTTTTCTAAATGTAAGGCTTGATTAACCTTACGCCAATCAGCATCTACTTCAAGTTTATCTAGAAAAGAGGCATTTTTAGAAGATGCCCAAAGTGCTTTAATGGCCTCATATTCTGCCAAATTATCGGCAGATGCTTCCTTCCAAGCCTTTAAGGCAGAGAGATCTTCTGAGGAGGCATAGCCATCCAGATATCGGGTAAGGATATCTAAATCAAAAGATTGTTCGTGCTTTGGTTGCTGGTTCATAAAATACTTAGAAGAAGATTTAAATTTTAATAATATGGCACTTTTGAGACGCTTCTCATACTAAAGACAATCTAAAGAGCGTTTACACTTACTCGAAGTTCATTTATTTTGAAAAATTGCAAAATTTTTAGGACTATCTGTTGTGGAAATGCCGACTTTTATGGTTTCAAAGGCAATTTACGCAACGTTTTAAGTGCCTTGCTGATTTGAGTTTCTACCGTACGTAAAGAAATTCCGAGGGATTCTGCAATTTCTTTATTTTTCATCCCCTCAAAACGATTCATTTTAAAAATTTGGCGGCACCGATCCGGCAAATTCTCTATAGCTTGATGTATACGGACTTCTAATTGACTAGTTTCCTGTTCTTCGTCGGGATGGCTAGAAGTAGGTGTGCTAATTTTTAAGATTTCGGTATGCTTGCTATGCATTTGCTGCTGTTTTTGGTAGTTGATGCAAGCATTTTTTGTAGCGCGGAAAAGGTAATTTTTTGTAGAAGTTTTGACTTTTAGATGCGCTCTTTTTTCATAAAGATTGACAAAAACACGCTGTGCCATCTCTTTGCCTGTATCTAGATCACCAATAATTTTGGTGGCATACAAGGCTAGTTGAGGGTAGTATTCCCTAAAGAGCTTTTCGAATTCTGCTGGATTTTGTAACGCAGTTTCAAGGGTCATAAATCAGGGAGTTCGTTCTAAAAAGAAACACCTTTGCTTAAAAACAAAGGTGTTATAAAAATATTATGTAAAGATAGCTTAGAATTACAACATTTTGATAGAATTGACCATTTTATTGGCTAGAGGAGCCCACTCTTCCATGTTTTCTCTAGGGCTGTTAAACGTGCTTATGAGCAGTCTTCCTGCCACATCTGTGTAAAACATCATGAAGTAAGATTCCACTTCTTTGTCTTTCGCAACGAACTCCATTAAGCCAATTTTGTGTCCATCGACCTCAATGATTTCATCTTTTTTCCATTCCAGAACATTATAACCGGCTTTTACACTTCCAGCAAAACTTTCTTGAAAGTCAGGAATATTTTCTTGTTTTACTTGGGCTGTGGCATAGTTTAAAGCAAGGCTGATTGTCTGAGC
Organism: Saprospiraceae bacterium; assembly: GCA_020631545.1. Taxonomy (GTDB): domain Bacteria; phylum Bacteroidota; class Bacteroidia; order Chitinophagales; family Saprospiraceae; genus JAHDHB01. The sequence goes on from JAHDHB010000141.1 coordinate 10,785, forward strand.
TTCATTTTCAAAAACAACATTTGCGGTAGCGCCTTCTTGTACTTCATCTTCAGAAAAAGCCTTAAAGTTTTTTGGTAAAAGCATTTCCATTCGACCATCTAAAACGGCCTGAACTTCCAGTTCTACTTCCTGATGTATATAGGCAAAAGAGGTCATCAAAAAGGTAAGTAATAATAAAGCAACTGAGTTGATTCGGTTCATGGTAAGAGAGATTTTACTATTATTATAGTACAAAAATACGATTCATTTCAAAGAATCTTAGTGGTTTCTGTACAAACTTACCAACATTTGTGCCAAGTGACCAAATGGTGTTTTTGTCGTATAAAGGATGAAGGGGTTTTCTAAGCTATTGGATTTATGAGGAACAAAAAAGCCTTGTTATCCTATTTACCGAACATTTATATAAGCTCGTTAACCTTTTTTTTGATATTGCCCGCTTTTTTTCATACTTTTATTATACCAGAATAGGGCATTAGTGCTAACAACTGAATTTATTGAAGTTTTTAGAACGACTTACACCCTAAAACACCTCCATTATGAAAAAGATTACCAAAGCAATCGCTCTTTGCATATTCTTCATCGCTGCCTTAGGTAGTGGTCTTTTTGCCCAATCTGATTCAAAATTTGCGGTAAGATTTAACGGCGCTGATTTCGTTAGAGATGGTGCTAATTGTACTTTTTGCTTTCAGTTGGAAATTAAGGCGTTAGAAGGGGAGGAAACTTTTTTCCTTTCAGAGCAAAATTACCGTTTTTCTTATCCTAGAAACCTCTTAGCCAATCCTAGGATTATGCAAGAGTTGGAAATTAGCGGTATTAATGTCGATACGCCTACGGAGTATACGGCTTTTTACGAACCACACCATTTATTTGGTAGTATTGATACCATTGTGTCTTATAATGTAGTCCTTTCTGGAGGGACGGGCTATCCTATTGATGATCAGCGGTGGTATCCAGTAGGTAAAATTGCCTTTGATTATAACCTACCGCCTGACGCGTCAGAGCCTCCTTGTTTTGAATTGAAGTGGCATACGCATGATCCTGTTGATTTCCCGCCTACCTTTATTGGGGAAAAATCTAGTGGAGCTTTATTTGAAGTAACGGAAGGATCGTACGAAAACTTAGAGCTTTGTGATGGTTGTGCGCTTCCTATAGAACTTAGCTCCTTTGAAGCTAGTGATGAGGGATGTGCTACTACCTTGACTTGGGCTACAGAAACCGAAACGGACAATGAATACTTTAGTATTGAAAAAAGTGCGGATGGTGTGCGCTGGATAAGTATAGGCACAGTGCCAGGAGCAGGAACGACGGAAGAGCCGCAATATTATTCTTTTACAGATAAAACCATAACGTCACTTTCGAATTATTACCGA
>JAHDHB010000142.1:0-11266 GCA_020631545.1 Saprospiraceae bacterium
GCTATTTTAATTTTCGCTCTCGAAAATTATTCTAAAATTCATCACTTTAAGTCTTAACTTAACAGCATTGTCCTTCCCCCTGCACCACAAGAATATCTTCAACCAATTGTTGGGGTGTACTCGTATTATTTATAACAAGCTGATTATAAACACAAAACTAAAACAAAGCATACAGTAGCCAAACGACATAATTTCGGGTTTTCATAAGTCAGTATTTACGGGTGAACTGGGTACATGCGCTTCCTTGGGATGGTCGTTCGGGTTGCTAAAAATAGGTAAATAAACTATTGCATTAAAATTTTATTCTAACAAAATATGGCAGAAGGGATTAATTTAGTATCCCTTTCAAGGGTACACAAAATAAGTTCCGCCATTCTCTTGAGGTTAGCCCTATAATCTAATCTTCCCTTAAAGAAAGATTAGCAACAAAATACACAAATACATTAAAAAACATTGAGTCATAACCTAACTTGTTACCATTTTCTTATTTTTTTACTTGTAATCTAGCAAAAAATGAATATTTACTTGATTTTGGGTAAGATAATGAAGAGGAAGGACTACTTTTCGCTTGATTTTGACCATTTGGGTAAGTGGCATAAGAATTTAAAAAACCAATGTATGTATTAAAAAAATCCAAGCGGCTCTTTAAACTTCATTAGGAAATGTCAAAGATGTTCTCTTCTTTTAAAAATTTCACCCTTTCAGGGTTATCGCACGAGCTTTTCTATTTTCCTATAATCCTTTCATCCCTTTGGGATTTATTCGCATTATTTATCCGAATTTGAGGCAAAACCTGAAAGGGTGAAATGATTTGCCATTGTTTTTGCCCATAAAATCGCGCTGCGTGGATGGTGAAGGCACAGCAGGCATGCTCTCATACTTCGTTTCCACTTAAACACCACTGATTCAAGCGCTTGTTTAAATTTTCTACCACAGCAAAGACGTAGCATGTTCTGCTTTCCCGCAAAGCAGCCGCCTCAAACGTACCACGTCGAGTTTTTTGATGCTTGCCTATCCCTGAAATTTTAGGCTTTTGTATCGGCAGGTTTTAAAATAGTGAAATGCTCACGATGTGTTTTTTGCAAGTAGCTAGAATTGTTTTATATTCACAGGATTGTTTATGGAGGCTTGGTTATCTACCGGGTATGAAGACTTGAGAAAGGAAAGTGAAGCCTCTTAAAATTTTCTCCAACAACTTGAAAAACAAATTTTTACATTAAAAATTCCAGTCCTATATCTTTCCCATTTTACATATAGGATAGCAATTTTGCTGGAATTAGATTCGATAGAAATACGCTAATGAATATACTTTTTACTCGACATCGTTATTCTTTTCTAGCATTAGCCTTTGTTTTTCTAGGCTTAGGTTTGGGAGTTAAGTATCTGGTTAAGAAGAATTTTGACTTAGCTAAGTATACAGTGCAAATGGAGCAAGCCGTCCACAAGGCTGGAAATTCCATTAACAAGCTATTTGCTGATGAAGATTTTATCAAAGAGACCATTAAGGGGGATATAACGCAAGAGAAACTGGAGGAACTAAGCCAACATCCTTTTACTTTCTTCCTATACAAGAAAGACTCCATATTATTTTGGTCAAATAACAACGTCCTCCCCTATCTCACAGATATTGAATCTATAAAGGGTCGAATCGATCAAGTATCACGGCAAAAAAATGGTATCTATGAGTTAATAAAAGAGACCTATTACCACCACGAAGACACGACCGAGTATTTGTTAATAGCGCTTGTGCCTTTGTTTTATGAATATCCCTTGGAAAATGATTATTTGAAGAATCATTTTGCCTTGGATCCGACCATTCCTGATTCTGTAAAAATGAGTGCTAGCGAAACCGAATGGGTAGTTCGTACGCTAGAGGGCAAGCCCTTGTTTTATGTTGAAGAGGCAGAGACCGAGCCTCCATTATGGGCAAAACGGCTGATTATGCTCTTGTATATTTTGACGCTTATCGCCTTGGCTATTTTTTGGAATCAATTAGCCTATAGTATCGGTAAGCGCTATGGTTTTTGGATGAGTTTCGCCTTTTTGGTCATTCCCGTAGGCGTCATACGGCTATTAAGTATCGTTTTTGACTGGCTAGGAACCTTTAAGCACCTTGGATTATTGGAAGCTTCTTACTATTCGAATGCAGGGCAAATGGGCGCTTTATGGAATTTAGTCATTGATACGGGGCTTGTATTCTGGGCTATTATATTTTTCGCTGTTGGTTATCAACCACGTCGGTTGAGTGCCTTGCCCAAGTATATACGCTACGGCCTTGCAGCACTAATTTACTTCACCATCATATGTTCTGTATTTGGAATTAGTGCAATTTTTATCAATTTGGCAAAAAATTCTGAAATTTCCTTCGAGTTCAGCAATATTTTTAGCTTAAACATCTATAGTTTTGTTAGTTTGTTTAGCTTGACACTGTTGTTGTTAGGTCTTTTTCTCCTTTGCCATCGCCTTACTTGGACGATCTGGAAGATAAAACTTAACATTACTGAAAAATTAGCTTTCTTAGGTGTAGCCTTAGTTTTATTCACCTTATTAAACTTCGGGAATGCATTCAAACTTTCCCAATTATTAATTACCTTATTTTCTTTTGGTTTTATTGTGTTGTTTGATCAATTCATGAGCAATAAATCAGTTTCTTTTACTTGGTTATTGATTTGGTTGATTGTATTTAGTGCTTTTTCTACAGTACTCCTTCACAATTATAATAGCCAAAAAGAAGTCAGTACACGTCAGCTTTATGCTCGAAAATTGGCCGAGGAAAAGGATAGAGTAACGGAATTTCGCTTGGATGAAATGCAAGAAGAGCTAAGGAGAGATACTTTTGCTCAATCTTTTTTCAAAAGTTTCTTTTTCTCTAGAAGAAAATTTATCGAACGAATCGAAAAACAACACATTAATAGTTACCTTTTTAACAAATATAATTATTCAATTCACACCTATACCGAAAATGGGCGTCCTATAAAAGGAGAAGAGGAGGATTATGCCCGCTTTGCAGAAATGATAAAAAGGGCAAAGAAATCGGAGATTCCCCACTTATATTCATGGAGTGCAGGGAAAGAGGAATCCTACTACTTGAGTGATATTCCCATAAAGATTGATTCAGAAAATGTCGTTCGCATTTTATGCTACTTCGAGCCCAAAAAGCTAAGAGTGTCAAAGGTTTATCCCGAGTTACTCCTTGACAAGCGCCTCAAAAGTACCCAAGAAGATGATCGATACGATTACGCGATCTATAAAAATGGAAATAGAATAGCCCAAGATGGCGCCTCCTATTCAGCAAAATTCATGTTTGATACTCCTGAAGAACAAGAATTTAGCTATGTGCAAGAAGAAGAGCACTCTCATTTAATTTATAGAGCAGAAAAAGGTAAAATCGTAGTAGTTTCTAAAGTTAATGGGGATATCGTAAAGCCAATTTCCTTATTTTCTTATATGTTTTGCTTACAACTGCTTGTCCTTATCCTTATGGCGTTTGCCAATTATTCGTTTAAGGCCATTCCTGAAAAACAATTTGGAACGGTCTTCAAAATGAAGCCTTCCTTGAGGAATCGGATTAATATCTCTGTGATTTCGGTTATCATTCTTTCTTTTATCATTATCGGTTTAGTTACCGTTTTTTACTTCCGCCAATCCACCAACAAATATCATGACCAGCGCCTAGGCAGAAAGGTGCGAGGGGTCTTGGCTACAGTGGAAGTAAGTATGAAAAACAACAAGGATAATCCATATTACTTCCCGAATGTTAGCGATTTATCAGAGATTCATAATATGGATATTAATCTCTATGATTTGGATGGGGAATTGGTGCATTCTAGCTATGACGAAATCGTAGAACAAGGCTTGATTTCCAAGCGAATTAATCCAAATGCTTATTTTCAACTAAAGAAAATAGGCTTAGAACAGTATACCCAAGAAGAAAAAATCAGTGGTCTAGATTATTTGGCAGCGTATATGCCGTTGCGCACTTTTTCTGGCGATAAAATCGCTTACTTGGGCTTGCCTTATTATTCTAAAGCTTCCAATCTCAAGCAGGATGTCTCTGAATTCATGGGCACTTTGCTTAATGCTTATGTATTTCTACTGATTACTGCGGGTATTGTAGCGCTAGTGATTGGAAATTCGGTTACTCGACCTCTTCAGGTGATTGGTGAAAAGCTCAAACGGGTAAAACTTGGTAAAAAGAATGAGCCGCTGAAATGGGATAATGAAGACGAAATCGGGGCACTCATCGGTGAGTATAATAAGATGATCAAGGAGATGGAGCAAAGCGCGGAATTACTTGCCCAGTCCAATAGGGAAAGTGCTTGGCGGGAAATGGCTAAACAGGTGGCTCATGAGATCAAAAATCCGCTTACCCCAATGAAGTTGAGTATTCAGTATCTTGAACGTGCTGCTACCGCAAATCCTGAAGACATCAAGGATTTAGTCAAGCGTGTATCCAAAACGCTTGTAGAACAAATCGATAATTTATCGACCATTGCTTCTTCCTTTTCCAATTTCGCAAAGATGCCACAGGCCACAAACGAAGAGGTCAACCTCAATGCGCTTATTGGTTCGGTTTATGACCTATTTTCGGAACGAGAAAACATGACGCTTTCCCTAGAACTGCCGCTAGAAGAATACCTCGTTTTTACGGACAAAAACCACTTGATGCGTGTATTTAACAACCTGATAAAGAATGCTATTCAAGCCATTCCAGAAGAGCGTACTGGAGAAATCACCATCTCTCTATATCGAGAAAATACGATGGCAGTGGTTTGCGTAAAAGATAATGGTGTGGGAATCGCTGACGATAAGAAAGAATCCGTTTTTGTCCCTAATTTTACCACCAAATCCTCGGGCACTGGTCTAGGATTAGCCATTTCTAGGAACATCGTTGAATCTGCTGCTGGAAAAATCTATTTTACCACTGAAGTCAATGTAGGAACACAGTTTTATGTGGAATTACCTATCGTTGAGCGAAATGAGAGTGTTGAGGTTACAGATATTTTTGGAGGGAAATAGCCTTGGGTCCTGGCTACAAAGACTCTTCTTCTAAACAGGATAAATGAGATGAGAAAAGGTGATTTTAATAAGTTTTAACCTTACTTTATCTCATCATCTTTAGGTAGGCTGCTAGTAGACCTAAAGCTCCAATTTTCTAGCGAATCGAGCCAACTCCTAAGCTCTTTTTGATTTTTTCAATAAATGATAATTTTTTTCTTTGTGTTACTATTTTTTTTGCTTCAAGACTTTCTTTTTTCCTTAAAAAATTAGAACTTAACGGCAGTCTGTTTAAGACGAATGACCCACTAGGAAAATCAAGCGCTTGGTTTCTCTAGTAGTAGGAATCCAAACGATCCATGAAGAAATTACCATTACTTTTTTTAATTGCTTTTTTAGCAAACTCATACTTATTTGCCCAAATCAAATATGACGAGCGTCAATTAAGCGCTCCTATTCAAGAGTTAGCACTTGAAATAGCGGATTACAATATCCTCAATGGTGCTGCTGTAGGTGATAAGGGGCAAAAAACTGATCAATATCAACGCTACGAGCGGTTGTGCCAAGAAGCAACGAATGAGGAATTAAAAAATTTAACCGCTCATCCTCATGCTGTCGTTCGATGCTACGCTTTTAAAGCCTTGGTGTATAAAAAAGATGAAGCCGTCCGAGAAATACTTTTCCGACATTTGGTGGATAATGAACGTTTTGTAGCGATGTTGGGGCAGGTCAATTCCCATGAATTAGCGGGTGATTATTTTATCCAAATCGCAAATCAAGCTGAATGTGAAGAGGGAGAAGAGCCTTTTATCCTGACAGTCAGGGACAAAGCGACTATCGATAGTATTTTGCTTTACAATCCTAGGGTAAGATTACATGAAAAAAATAAACTTTTACGTCGTTTAATCCCTAAAGCCATTCATTATTCTAGAGTGCGGGAAGTCTTCGTCGATGAAAATAATAAAAATGCCTTAGTCTCCTTGGCTAAATATCACAAGGAAGAAGATAAACCATTCATTATAGATTTCTTAAAAGATAAGAACCTCATTAACAACCAATATGGATTATTAGCAACGGCTCAATTTCCAGCCAGCGAATTTTTTCCACTTGTAGAAAAAATCCATAGTAGAGAAATAAAAAAATCCTCGAATTTTGATACCTATCTGTTAGAAGCACTTTATAAGGCCATCGTCCGTTATAAGAATGAAGGTTCTGTTGCTTTGATTGACAAGACTTTATCGAAGGCTCATAAAAACGCTTCGGTAGTTCATCAGGAATTTATCTGGGAGGCTATTAAACATACTCCTGACCCTATTTTTGACAAGTATAATAGCCGTGCAGCGGTAGATTGAAATAAACCAAGGGGTTGAAACCCCTTGCTATAGAACCTCACAGGCTATCGCCTCCTCTAGCGAACACTCAATACCGTCGAACAAAGGGTTCAGCATGTATATATTTTTAGGCTTCGAATTCCCATTTAAATACTAATCTAGCTGAAAAATTGTTATTATCTTGTTAGCTTTGCGGATATCAATCAACACATCCCTCCTTAATTATATTGACAGCATGAAAAAAACGCTAGAGGAACTATTTGCTAATGCTAGTCCACAGGATCAGCGTAGCGCAAGCATGATTATTAGAGTACTAGAAAACAACAATATACCTGGGTTCGACTACTTAGAATTCAAGCAGTCCTTGGAAGGCTTGGCTAAGATGAATATGGACGAAGGCACTGCTTTTCAATCTGCTTTTGTAACGGCTTCTACTTTAGGTCTTACGAAGACAAAATTGATTCAAACAGCAGACCATTATATAAAGATAGTGGGTCAAGAAAAGCAGAAGTTTGACCAAGCAGCACAAAACCAAATCAATAAGGGAATAGCTGCAAAACGGGCAGAAGCGAAGCAATTGGAAAAGGCGATGAATGATAAATATGAGCGGATCAAAAAGATCAAAGCAGAGATTGATGCTCATCAACAAAGGCTAGAGAAACTGCGAACAGAATTGAATGGGGCCGAGCAGAAGATTAACGCTGCCAAACAAAGCTTTGAAAATGTTTATCAGGAAATCACTAGCCACATCAAATGTGATATTGATAAAATTCAGCAATATATTACTTAATTTTTTGCTATTAAGTTAAGTCCTCTCCTAAAAGGCTTAATTCAATAGCTTAAAAATGAGGTAAGATGTATGAATTTTATTATTTACTAGCAAGTAAGGCTTTACAGGCTATTTTTCATACATCTTACCTCATACATTTTTGTGTATCTGCATTTTCCAAAGTAGCCTAGGAATTATCTTCCTGAAGAAATCCTCGATTCTCTCTAGCGAAGAATGCTATTGTTTTACAGAAGCATACATTTCTTTGGCTTCCGCCATAGTTAGGTTATCCGTAAATCCTTTTTGGAAGGAGAAAACACGGTCACCCTGCATATGGATATAACGAAAATCGTAGTAATTTAAGGAGTCAATGGTAGTTTCAAATACGAAACCGTTGTCATCATCGACAAGTACTTTCGAAAAGAATTTATCGGCTTTTACCGTGGCCAACTCTTCATTCTTCATTTCTTCTGCTGTTTGAGCAGGTGCTTTTTTGGCTAAAACCTGCAAAGAGTAAGTACCTTTTTTAACAGTTACATCGTCCCAGTCTCCTATTTTACTTTTTTTGACCTTAGCACTATCGGGCGCCATTATGGACAAGGGAATGCCATATTGGGCGAGGTCTAAGGGTTGCAATTTGAAATCTACGCCACTATTGCACGAGAAAAGGGCCAAGAAGAAAAAGCCCAATAAAAATACTGCTCTGTTGTTCATTTGTCTGATTTGCATAAGTGATAAGATTGTACATATCACTAGAAAATAATGGATATAATTCGTGATTTATAGCTCACTAATCGTCTTGGAGTTATTGGATTCGATATTCGAAGAGCACTTCTACTACCTAGCTCATTTGTAGCAGCAAATATAGGATAATTGCTTAATAAAAGCGAATGCTAAACTTTATTTTAGTCTATGATTTTATTATCAATCCTGAGTCTCGCTATTTTCCCAAGTAGAGGAAGATTGCCAAGAAGGCGGTTTTGGCGAATAATCATCTAAAAGTTCATCTTCCATCCGTTGATCCGTGAAGGTATCTCTATCAAAGAAAAACACTTTTCCTTCTTCATCTTCTTCATTGTCAGGCGAACTTGTTTCTTCTTCTAGTTCATTTCTAAACAAAAAAGCACAATACATACCAGAGATAGCACCAAACAAATGGCTTTCCCAGGAAACCCCTTCTTGATTGGGCAATATTCCTAAAAACATACCACTATATAAAAAGGTAACGATAAGCGTTAGGACAATAGAAATAGGATTTCGAGTCAGTATGCCTGTCCAAAAAACAAAGGCAACCATTCCATAAACGACACCGCTCGCTCCTAGGTGATAGACTTCTCGTCCTAGTAGCCAAACCGCCGCCCCAGTCAACATATAAATAAGGAAAAAAGCAGATAAAGCGACTTTACGATAAAAGTGAACGATGAGGGTTCCTAGCATCAAAAAGGGTACACTATTGGAAAACAAATGAGCAAAATCAGAATGAACAAGCGGTGCGGTGAGAATACCCCAAAGCCCCGACAAGCGCATGGGAAAAATCCCCAAACCTCTAAAATCAAGCCCCAAAAGGGTATGTAAAGACTCAATCACCCATAGCGCCCCCACGAACATCAAAGGCATTCGGATGCTGTCCTTAAAAGAGGGCTCTTTTTGTGAGTGTTGTTCTAAATTCACTAAATCGTTCTGTTTTATCGTGTTCACGAATAACTAGTAGTTTTTCGTTAACTATCTCATCATTTTATATTTATACCTAATGACAAAGCTAATAAGCAAATATTTTACGCCAAAATCAATTATTTCCAATCCTTCTCTTCCACCAAAATTGAATTTCACTTACCTTTGCGCTGAATTTCGTAGTTAAGCAGTTGTAAATTTTCTTAATTATGCTTGAAAAAACGAAATAATGGCTGGTTAAAACGCTTGCGAAGTATAAAGTTAGGGGAAATATTTGGAAACACCATTCCTCTTTTCTTAAATTGGCCATTTATAGCGTTTAAGATACGCCTATTTTTTTCTGCATTCGCTTGAAATCGCTGATTGACAAAGAACCTAGAGCAAGGAGCTTTTTATTTTTTTGAAAAAAATAATCGTTAATTTCCTTGCAATGCTCTTTTACAAGGGGCAAAACAACTTAACCGAAGGAACCTTTACTTATTCACCTTCGTTTTTCACAATACGAATTCACACGACAATTGACAATTATTTATTAAATCTATATCATGAACAAGGCTACTCGATACAATCCAGGAGATACAGAAGAGAAGTGGTATCAGTATTGGATGGAGAAAAATTACTTTCGATCTACTCCCGATGAGCGGGAACCGTATACCATCGTCATTCCTCCGCCTAACGTAACCGGCAAATTGCACATGGGGCACATGCTGAACAATACGATTCAAGACATTTTGATTCGTAAAGCACGTTTGGAAGGGAAAAATGCTTGCTGGGTACCTGGAACGGATCATGCCTCCATTGCAACAGAGAACAAAGTCGTTCGTATGCTTCGGGAACGAGGAATTAAGAAGAGTGATTTGACGAGGGAAGAGTTCATGGAATATGCTTGGGAGTGGAAGGAAAAATATGGCGGTATTATCTTGCAACAACTCCAAAAGCTAGGCGCTTCTTGCGATTGGGAACGTACGCGCTTTACGATGGAGCCAAAGCTCTCTGCGGCAGTCATTAAGACTTTTGTCGATTTATATAAAAAAGGAAAAATTTATCGCGGTCTGCGCATGATCAACTGGGATCCTAAAGCGCAAACCGTACTTTCGAATGAGGAGGTTATTTACAAGGAAGAGAATTCAAAACTCTACCAAGTTCGTTACCAAATCGAAGGAACTGAAGAATGGATCACGATAGCAACCACAAGACCAGAAACGATTTTGGGTGATTCTGCTGTTGCTGTTAATCCTAAAGACGAACGCTACCAGCATTTGAAAGGAAAACGTGCCATAATTCCTATGGTCAATCGTTCCGTTCCCATCATTTTCGACCGCTATGTAAAGATGGATTTTGGAACAGGCGCCTTGAAAGTAACGCCAGCACACGATTTGAATGATTATGAAATCGGGAAAACGCATAATTTAGAAGTCATTGATATTCTGAACAATGATGGGACTTTAAATGAGCATGCTCAATTTTTTGTTGGGATGGGGCGTTTTGAGGCGAGGAAGGAGATTGTTGCCGTTTTAGAAGAAAAAGGACACATTGTCAACGTAGAAAATTACAAGAACAACGTCGGTCGTTCTGAGCGTTCGAATGCCGTCATTGAACCTAAGCTTTCCAAGCAATGGTTTGTGAATATGGACAAATTGGTAAAGCCTGCCTTGGATAATGTACTGGATAATACCATTCAATTCCATCCAGAGAAATTCAAGAATACCTATAACCACTGGATGAGCAATATTCGGGAATGGTGTATCTCTCGTCAATTGTGGTGGGGACAGCGAATTCCTGCTTTTTTCCTTGGCGATGAAGTTTTTGTAGAAGAAACGGCAGAGGAAGCACTAGCAGCAGCAAAGGCAAAAACGGGCAATCAAAACCTCACTATAGCGGATTTAAAACAGGATGAAGATGTGCTAGATACTTGGTTTTCTTCTTGGTTATGGCCAATTTCTGTTTTTGATGGCTTCGAAACTAGGGAAGAATTGGACTACTACTACCCGACCAACACTTTGGTAACGGGATGGGATATTATTTTCCTTTGGGTAGCTCGCATGATTATGGCGGGTTATGAATGGGAAGGAAAATTGCCGTTCAAAGATGTCTACTTTACAGGAATGGTTCGCGACAAGAAGGGACGCAAGATGAGTAAATCCTTAGGGAATTCACCTGATGCCTTGAAATTGATTGAAGATTTTGGTGCTGATGGTGTTCGTTTTGGCATGATGTCTTGTTCGCCTGCTGGCGGTGATATTCTTTTTGATGAGAAATTATGTGAGCAAGGCCGTAACTTTAACAACAAGATTTGGAATGCTTTACGCCTAGTCAAGAGTTGGCCAGTCAAGGAAGGTACTGCCCCCGAACAGAATAAATTAGCACTTGCTTGGTTTGAAAACAAATTGAATAAGATCGTCGCTGAAATGGAAAGCGATTTTGAGCAATACCGGCTTTCTGAGATTTTAATCTCCTTGTATAGCTTTATTTGGGGTGATTTCTGCTCTTGGTATTT
>JAHDHB010000142.1:11276-12135 GCA_020631545.1 Saprospiraceae bacterium
GACCGTGAAACGCTTGAAAAAACGACAGATTTATTTAGTCGCTTAATGACGCTCTTACATCCCTTCATGCCTTTCGTCACCGAAGAAATTTGGCACTTGCTAAAAGATCGCGCAGAAGGTGAAGATTGTATTGTCAGTACTTGGCCAAAAGCAGAAAGCTTTGATAATAAAGTTATTGAACCTTTGGAATTAGCGAAGGATCTCATCAGTAAGATTCGCGATCAAAGGAATAAAAATGGGGTAAGCCCTAAGGAAGCCTTAGCTCTTTTCATTATGAAAACGGCTAATGCAGAAGCTTTTATTGAAAATGCAGGCTTAAAGTCCATCATTACCAAGCTAGCTAATCTATCCGAATTCACGCTAGTCGATGCTGAACCAGAAGGAATGGCATCTTTCATTTCAGGTACAGAGAATTTCTTCCTAAAAATGAACATCACTATTGATGTAGCTGCCGAACGCAAGCGCCTAGAGGCGGAACTAAAACGCGCGAAAGGTTTCATTTTCGGTGTTCAGAAGAAATTGGGTAACGAACGCTTCGTTCAGAATGCTCCAGCAAAAGTACTTGAAAAGGAAAAGCAGAAGTTAGTCGATGGCGAAAAACGAGTAAAAATCTTGGAAGAAAGCTTAGCTAGTCTTGGCTAACACTTATCGCTGTACAGCAAAATAAGACGGGATTACAAATCTTTATAGTTCGAACATGGCAGTTTTTTAAAATTTGCCATGTTTGAACTCCTTTTTTTACTTCTTTCCTTTAACTCCCCAATTCTTCCCATTCAAAATGCACGACATTTCGTTCCTCCTTATTAAATTCTATGCCTACTAGATAAATGTTTCGTCCCAAGGATTGGTACTTTTCATG
>JAHDHB010000143.1 GCA_020631545.1 Saprospiraceae bacterium
TGTAATGACGGACAGTCCCTATACTCCCGATCCCTATCGCGGAATACTTTCTACCTTCTACTTGGTTCTGGCTTTGCCAGTTTAGGTTATAGAGACTAAAGTTGCCTTGTTACAAGCTGATGGCGACATCGTTGAAACAGATGGTGTTTCACCTTTAGCCTTTACAGTTACGGATGGCGATAGTTATTATGTAGTGGTCAAGCATCGTAATCATCTAGCCGTAATGACCGATACTACTTATCCTATAAATCAAGGAGCGCTTATTGATTTCACGAATCCTACAACGGGAACTTTTGGTACAGGTAGTCAAGCAATCCAAAATGGTATTATGATGTTGTATTCTGCGGATGCGAATGGGGATGGCTCGGTCAATGCAGCTGATCGAGCGATTACTTGGAATGACAGAAATCAATCTGGATACCTACTCTCCGATGTAAATTTGAGCGGGTCTGTCAATGCAGGAGATCGATCATTGACTTGGAATGGACGGAATAAATTTACACAAGTTCCATAAAATTAGAGGGCTTGTAAGTACTTATGAACGGGGGACATTTATGTCCCCTTTTTTTTGGCGCTTGACGCAATTAGACTTTTTAACCTTGAATTTTGCACAATGCGAAATAAAATTACGGAAGTTGTGAACTTTTTTGTGTTTTATGCTGTTGTTTATTATAGTTGTGATAATGGAAAAGAAATTGAGCAAAAAATATTTTGCAGAAAAAGTTTAAAAAACTTGCTTCTTTCACTTTTATTACTTATACTAATAACAGATAAGACAATAGTATGATTAAAAGTCATACTACATTTCAATAAGCTCATGTAATCATATCTTTATAGCTTATTATTTATTTGAAAAATTGAGATTCAATTTTATTGTATCATTTCGATGCAAATTTCAAATACATCTGTGCGTTCAATGCTTCTTTCGACCGTTTAGCTTGTTTCTTGCTACGAACTATGTGGACAGTATTAGTTATTGCTTATTGTGAGTTTTTTAATTTGTAATAAGTTGTTGTTCTTATGGTGTTTCGTTTACGCTTATGGAAGACATTCATTGTCACGTCTATCTTTTATTCTCAGGATAGTTATTTCAACTATTTATTTTCTAACTTAAATTAATTTATGGCTCACGTATTAATCTCCACCAATCTAAATAAAAACAGTCTTAATACACTAATGTATGGCGCTGGTATAGCACAAACGTTGAATACCCCTGCAAAACTCCTTCATGCTGTTCCTGATACAGTATCTTTTGTCAAAGGACTTCAATCCCAATCACTCTTAATCAAAAGCCAATCAGCTTTGGAGAGACGTTGTAAAATTGCAAAAAACTACTTAAATCGTGTAGCTAGAGGCCTCAATAACCAATTGGGGAGCAAAGTCGTCTTGAAAAGTAAGGTCGTACTAGATCGAGTAAGATCTGCTATAAAGAATGAAATCAAAGAGGTTAAACCATCTCTAGTTGTGATTGGAGCAACCTCAGATGATAGCACTTACAATAAGTTATTTCCCACTTCGGGGATGCTCCTAGCAAGAGAAACTAAAGTTCCTGTCTTATTAGTTTCAGAGGAAGTAAAAAACTATCAAGGGATTAACAAAATCTTGTTTATAGGAAGAGAGGAAATTCCTAAAGAATCTGTAACCAGTTCTCTGCAAGAAATCATTAAAAACCTAAATGCTTCACTTTTTATTTTAGAATCTGAACCACTAAAGCATCAGGCGTATAAAATGAGGAGTAATCAGGTACTTGACCAAATCCAAAGCCGTAAATCGATATACCATATGGCTTTTAAGAAAGAATGTACGCCTGATCATATTATTGCTTATGCAAAATTTATTGAAGCTGATATCATTGCTATTGAAAGTAAACGTCCCGAAATCTGGGAACAACTCTTCCAAGGAGATTTAGCACAAAAATTACTAGCTGATTCGCCTATTCCTATTTTGGTCTATTAGTGCCTCACTTTTTTCTAATGCGTAGGAATAAATCTCTACGAGTAATGTGCATTCCGCGCATATATTTTCTAACTTTCAAAATGCTTCAGATGAACCAACCACAAAATAAGGATCTTCCCAAATTCAGGTTAGGCAATCGCTTTAAAGTAAGGAAAAAACGTAGTCGAAAACGTAAGGCCAATGCCATGATCAAAGAAATTGTAGCTCAATACTTAAATATGCCTCCTACTAAGCAACTGGTGATGAAATAGCCATGTTATCTGCCTACTGAATTTCCCTTTCAAACTAGGTACTTATTACTATAAGTTTAACCTATTCTATTTGCATTTGTCTTTTTATTGGATGAGAGAATGATAAACAACTGCTTACTTAACGTACAGATAGTTGTAGCATTGCTTTTTATTGAAAAAAAAAGATGAATTGGCAATATATTTATTAATCTAAGAAGTTTGATTTTCTGTTCAATTTGCTATTTATTTCTGAATAGAACCACTAATGAAAATCAAATTATTCTCTTTCTAAATCAAATTTTTATGAAAAAATATAATCTGTTTTTAATCATTGCAATGATATTTGCAAGTCTATTTCATTTTTCAACATCGAGCTATGCACAAGAAGCAGACATGGTAAAGATAAAATCCTTAAAAAACCTTTCCAAAAAATTCGTGACTTGCCTTCGATTGGAGAATTTTAATGGAATAAAAGAACTTTATCCGAGCAAAGAAGTGTTGAGGAAGTTATACCATAATGATGATGAAACTCAAACTGTAGCAAATATAAGAGCTGTATCCAATCTACGTAATTTATTTAATCCTAGTAATTTTAGTTATTACGAAGAAGATTTCGAATCGGTCATTGCTAAAGGTAAAAAACTTGGGATTGATTGGGAGCAACTCAAGTTTGTCAGTTTGTCCTATTGTTTCAAGGAAGACGATTTGTTTAGCAAAAAAGCTTCCGTCTACTTAAAAGTACAGTATTACAAGCAAAAAATTATGGTTCCTATTCATCCTGTTAAAATTGATAGTGGATGGTATTTATTACCTATAGTCGAGGGCGAAATCAAAGTTACAGAGCTTAAGAAGCCTCAGAATGTGAATTTAGAAGAATCTGAATACACTTTGTTGACCATAGAAGAATAACCTCTAACTTTTTTTTCTCTCCCCCCCAAATAAAATTATTTTTTCACTTTAAAATTCAACTTATTATGATTCAGATACGTAAACGAGAGCTTTCTAAAGTTCAATTCATTGAAGAAGAGGTGTTAGACACCCCACAAGCTATAAAATTGCGTCAGAAAGCAATTAAAGCTAGTGTGATTTCTCAAGCAGGGGAAACCAATAAACGTCGAATAGCTTTTAAAACGCTCGAAAATGGTGTTTTATCGGTTAATTCAGAAGTTATTTCTTTCTCTGGAAATTATATCCTACTAAAAGGAGGAAAGAATATTCCTATTAAAAGCATCATCTCTGTAGGGTAATTCCTTTATAAGTATGTGCAAATTGTTGTATGTATGCTTGAATTAAGACAATGAAATTAACTTCGCCAAATCACTTTTCGCAGCACTGTAATTGGGATTGATTTCTAAGGATTTTTCTAGCGCTTTTATGGCTTCCTCTTTCATGCCGAATTCATTCAAACACATGCCTAGGCTATGATAAATGTCATGATGATGAGGATGTAAGCTAGTCGCAAATTGTAAAATCGTTAAAGCATCTTTCCCTTTAGCTATTTTTCTTAGCATGTAACCAAAGACACCAAAACCTTCGGCAGAAAGATCGTATGAAGAATTTTTTAAATCTTCTTTTTTGCAAAAATCTATGACGTTATTTATATCGGAAGAATGAGAATAAAGCTCAATGAGTTGTTTTTTATTCATATTCTTAAGCTTCTCTTTTTGCTCTTCTAAGGTTTCCACATTGAATTTTTTGCGTTCTTCATCGGAGATAACGGTCGGATCTATTTTATAAAATTCCCAAGGATGATTTTTACTTTTTCTAGTATATTGAGTTCCGTATATTTGAGGTAATTCTCTTATCATCAAGTCTCTATCGATAGCAGCAGCAAGCAGCCATTTGTTGGCATTGGGATCTAGTTCAATGACTTTTTGCATCATTTTCACAGCCATTCCCGAAGAAAAGGTATCTCTTTCGTTTTGTGCATTTCTACCATGTTGGAAAATGACAGCAGCATTTTTATGATCTAAAACTGTTTTTATGGAATTTTCTTCATACAATTCCACGACTCTTTTTAGGCGAATTTTATCTCGTTCCCAAAGCGTTAGTTCATCTATTTTTTGTAGAAAAAGATTAGTGCGATCTGCCTGATCTGCTGCCGCAATGGTTATTAACTCAACGTTGTGTAGTGTTTTTTTCATCTTTTGCAGTTTTGGAATTTACTTAGCCTATAGCCTTATAACGGGGTGAAGAAACTTATGTTCAAATGATACGTACTTACTTTATATTTGTTGGAAACAAGCATCGCTATCCTTATCTTTGATTATAATTAAACAACACCTATACTTCCTATCTTATGAGACGCACTTTATATCTACTTGTCACCTATTTATTGATTCCAGTTGCTATTTATTCCCAATGTTTAACAACTGGAGGCATTGGTTCTTTTGAAAGTGCTACGCCCTTAGATGCTTGGTTTTCTGCTACCGAAGGCAATGGTACTTTTCAAGTAGAAACCACTGAAGTTTATACAGGGAGCAATTCTTTGAAGGTTGATATTACCACCTACAGCGGATGGCAGGTTCGAATGTTCAATAAACCAGATTGCTACTTCGATTTTACACAAGGCGAAACTTACCTTATCTCCTTGTACATCAAAGGAAATGTTGGCGCAAATGTTACAGTAACACTAATGGATAATTTGACCAACGATGCTCTCGAAAATTTCACCTTAACTTCTAGTGACTGGACAGCTTATACCATTTCCCTGACGGCATTAAACTCTTCGGTGGAGGGGCGCTTAAAACTCAATTTTAAAGATGTGGGAACGTATTATGTTGATGATATTTCCTTGAGGCGTAAGGGGCATAATTGGCACGTAAGTCCTTCAGGTATAAATTCTTTAGCCAATGATAATGGAAAAACAACTAGCAATCCACTCCAAACCATTCAATACGCCGTAAGCACCGCTTGGCAAGCAGGAGATACTATCCTTGTCATGAATGGAACCTATCAAAATGCGAATTATGGTTCTGGAAATTTGAATAACGGAGCCGTCGTTTCGCTAACAGGAACCGTAGGGGAGGAGAACGGCTGGCTCATCATCAAAAACTATCCTGGCCACCAACCTAAATTACAATTTGATGGTTCTGGTGGTTTTATTGGTGGTTCACAAACTTACTTGGAAATAGCTGGTTTTGAGATAGAAGGCCCTAATCAAAGTATTAATTATACCGAAGCTTTTGCCAATAGACTGATACAAGACAATTATTATTCGGGACGTGGAATTGCCATCTGGAGCGGTCACCATCTTTACATACATGATAACCTAATTCATGACTGCCCCAACTCTGCCATTCGTGCCAATAACGCCGACTATTGTACCATTGATCATAACGAAGTTTATAACAATACTTGGTGGTCTTCCAATGCAGAGAGCGCGATTGTGTATGCACAAGCACAAGACATTGATACCTTAAGTATCATAAAGATGAAAATTACTTACAATTTGGTGTATGACAATATCAATTTCATTCCCTACTACAATTCCACGTATACAGGGGAAACCTCTGATTATGGGACGGTAGCACAAGACTATATCATAGATGGCTCAGGCGTTTACGTAACTAGAAATCGAGATACCTATTTTTATGGTTGGTCTTATTTTGCGAATAATGTTTGTTATGGAAATGGCATAAACGGCCTAGTCGTCCACAAAACGGATCGGGCTATCGTCACCAATAATACCAGTTTTATGAATGGCGCTGTCCCCTTGAGCTCAGGGCGTCAAGCCTCCTCCGGCATTACGGTCAATGGCTCTGCTCATGTGCGTTTATACAACAATATTTCGTGGCCTAAATTTGACACAGATGGAGGCTATAAAATTTATAATTTAGGCGATTCAGAAGACTTAATCGCTTCCAATAACATCCTAGTAAAAGGGCTTAGCGACTTGAGCCCTAGTCAATATACGGTAGCCGATCCGCTCTTTGTCGATACCTTGAATCGGGATTTTAGATTGCTAGCAGGAAGTCCCGCTATTGATGCTGGTTTGGTGCATTCCGACCTGCCTATTGATGATTATGCTGGAATGTTGAGAGATGCTTTACCGGATTTGGGCGCTTATGAGTATGCGCCTTCTTCCTTGAATGCTAGGGTTTTACTAGGAGGAGCATATGAAGTCAGCAACAGCTTAATGACGAATACACTAGGAACAAATGATTATATACCAACGGATGAGCCTTACCAAAACTTACCAAATTATACGTATCCGATAGCGGAAATGAGTGGATTAACGCTATCCGATAGAGGCACGGTGCTTTCTATCACAGGCGCGGGGGCTATCGTAGATTGGGTATTTGTAGAGATTCGAGATGCGCTTGATCCTTCCCTCTTGATTGCCGCTAGGGCTGCTTTGGTGACTCGCCAAGGAGCTGTAGTGGATGTAGATGGCGTTTCGGTGGTAGAATTGCCTATACCGAGTGGTGATTATCACGTAGTGATACGGCATCGCAATCATTTGGCCGTCATGACGTCCACGCCTGTCTCCCTAGGAGCGTCTTCCTCCTTGTTAGATTTCACCGACGGCAATAATTCGACTACTCAAATCCTACTAGAATCAGGCAAATATGGCTTATACCACGGTGACGTTTCAGGAGATGAAACCATCAACGCGTCTGACCGAAGCATCACTTGGAACACTAGAAACCAAACAGGTTATTTACTAGGCGACGCGAATTTGGACGGCGCTGTCAATGCGGTGGATCGTTCGATTACTTGGAATAATAGAAATAATTCTAGTCAAATTCCTTGAATTCCACTGGAGTAAACTTAAAAGTAATAGCTCATTGCTGAAAAATGAAGCAGGCACTTGGGGTCGTTGGCTTTAGCCGACGGTAAAAGTAATTTGTTGATGACAAATTTAAGCAACCATCGGCTAAAGCCGACGATCCGTAATACCCTGCAAATGTTTTAGTTTTGTAGTTGTTTTAATTATCGTGCATTGACTAAACTTGTACAACTTGTTGAACTAGATAGTGTCTGACCGAAAACGACGCTAAAAGTAATGTTCTGGCCTTGTCATCTGGACAGTGCCGGGGTTGGCTTGTGGCATGCTCTGGCCTGATGACTTGAGTAAACATTGAAATCCTAGGTGTTTAGGAGCTATTTTAAGCCATCAGGCCAAGGCTAAGCGCTATACCATCCCGCCTGCATGTTCTCTAAAATTTGCCTTTTTTGTTAAGATACACTATATAAATAAAGGGAAAGGAGTGTTTGAGCAGTTGTCATGACTTTTCTCGACCTGTACAAGTCTCTAATGTTGATGAAAAAGGGGAAGGTTCATGCTCAAGCAATATACTTTGTTAAAACCTTCTATTCCCTGCCTGTCAGAGCCCCCTTTTAGTCGTTCAAATTTTGAAAATTTATTTCAAATTAGAAGAGAAGATCAAGAAAAGTAGAATTTCAATTAAATATAGTTGAATTAACAAATAATATAATATGGGTTTGGGTAATTAATTTTAAATTGAAAGCAAAAATGGTGCAACACCGCAACTCGTCTTTGATATTTCGTCAGATAAAGAAGCCTTCAAAAGTGTTACACCGAGGGGAGCTTTGAAGGTAAAAGTCGCACCCCAACCCAAACATTTTTATAACCATAGAAAAGGCAAATGTTTTAGTTATCGCCTTAACTTATCCACAAGATAGGACAGTAGGTTGGATAGTCGATTTGTCGGAGCTTTGGGAGTTGTTCTAGGAAGAAGCTACTAAATGAAAATTTATTCTTTTTATTGTGTTTTTATCTAGCTGATTAACAGTAGTTAATGTCTAAAGGCGCTATTAGTCCGAGCGAAGCTAGTTAGAATTAATAAGCCTGAAATTAATCGATTTTATTACAAAACACTTATCTTGTAAACATTATAAGATGGAGCACTAATGTTTCTAAAAATTTATCATCAATGAAAAATCATTTTATAGGACTTGTTATTGCGATTCTATTTTTGATTAATGGAAATGCTAATGCCGTAAATACTGCATTTGGTGGGGGAGAAGTATTAATAGTACTAAACGTGAAAACAGGTACACCAGTAGTTTCCTTTGGAATTCCTGATAAGTACGTAAATAAGGATAATAGTTTAGTATTGCCTTTGGAAATAAGTTTAACACAAGTAGATAAAGTGCCACTTACATTGCAAAGCAATAGTTTAGCAGTAATATTGCCTAATATTATATCAGGAATTTATACAATAGAATTAACCATTGGTGATTTTAAATTGATTAAAGATGTGAAATTTTAAATGGTGGTTATTTCTTTCCTAGTACAATCTGGATTCTTAACCATTGCAGCTGTAGTATTAGGCCGTTGCATGAATCAATAAAATTATTTATTTCCTCTTGACTACATTTTTCTGCTATCATGCATAGTGCCCTATATGTGTTTAAGAAGCTATCTACTTGTTCTTGAGTAAGTTCCTTAGTTCCGTTTTTGCCATTTCCAAATCTATCGAGCATTTTTCTAAAGTTATTCTGTTCGTGTCTAAGGGCAATTAGCAAATCACTTCCAATAGGAGTTTGTTTAAATAAACACATTATCTTAAGTAAGTGTCTCCTATAGACAATATAATAAGGCAATTCGTTACAACGACCTAATTTTGTTAATTCGTCATTAGTTTCCTCGTACTTTCCATCCATGAATAGTACAAAGGATTTTGCCATAAATAGACTTCGCCTACGGTATTTTTCAATCAAGATTTTTGGAGCTAGCTTTTCAATGGCCATTTGAAGAAGTTGACTATTATCACGAGCCTCAGCTACAAAGATGATATTGTCAAACTCTTGACTTGAAATGTAACCATTCGGTGCTAATAATTCGTGTTTAATTCCAAATTGATAAAGATATATGTAGTCTTCTCGAAGTTCATCTGTAGGATTAGGAATAGTCGTTAGAGCATTTATTACTGAAAGTAGCAAGTTGGGACGATAAGATTTGAATTTTTTAAAATTGGAAAAATAAGATTGCTTCAATGTCGTATATCGTTTGGGGCATGGAGTATTTAAGAAGTATTCAAGAGCTGCAAGCTGTACGTTGATTAAAGATGTTCTTTCTTTGGGTAAAACTAATAATAATTTGTTCGTTTTTTTTCTTAGTTTAGCATTGCTTGACTTTCTTTGTTTTACGTGCCTTGTTGCCTCTTCTATAATCATATGAAGCTTAGTGATCGAATAAAATAGATTTAGAGCTTCATTCATTTTACTAAAAGCTTCTTCAGATTTAGTACGACTAAATTCCTCACTATAGATCTGCCACTCTATTAGATAACGTTTTAGTTCCTCTTCCTCTGCTGCAAGTCTAAGTGCGGCTTGATTACTTATTTCAGCTCTTTCAGAAAGGTCATTTCTTTGGTACATTTCTGCTTGTATTCTCTGTCCAGAAGCAGTTGTCTCATTTTCTAGTTTAATAAGGAATACTTCTAATAATCGGCGCATTTTTAGTACGTATTTCCCCATTAAATCGCGGTTATAAGGTTTGTCTTTACCGAAGATTACGGAATATGCTGTTATTCTATCCTTTTTACGGTCGGTGTATTTTCCTCTACAATTTTTGATATGTTGCCAAAATACCAAGAGATTATTATCTCCATTTTTTAAAAACTTTTCAAAGGCTGTATCCCCATTTTCATAGGTAGCAAGCATGGCCATTAATTTCATTAATTGAAGAGGCGCCATTATCACAGGTTTTTTGAGTTAGAAAGTAAATTCTACCGTATAATTTGTTAAGTTAATGGATAAAATTAATAAACTATCAAAAAATAGTTAAAAATTTAGCTCAGTGGGTAATTTATTTGGAAGAGGTGAACGGGAGAAAACGGCATGAATTATTTTGTACTTGTCGACATCATTAAATGGTGTTCCATAATAGTTGTATTTTTAGTTCATAGATAAATTTGAATTCAAAATGTTAGAAGAATGACCAAATTTCCAATCCTGTTTTTACTTTTTCCATTTCTGGCCTATACACAGCCAATGGACACCAGCTCTTATAGAGATTTAACGATTCCTTATATAGAATTAAATCCAACTTACTATAATTTTGACTACCCCATATGCTCAGATATCTTCAATTCCAGCGAGTTCTCACCGCCCAATGATGGTGTTTATACTAAGGCAACCTATGGTCATAGATACTTGAGTAGTACGACGAATAAAACAGATAACCATGGCGGTTTTGACTACTGGTCAACCCTTGTTTGTGATGGGGTAGCTTATGATAATGATAACAATATTGCCATCATTTCTATGTGTGATGGCGTGATTAGCGATGTTATTAGTGGCTTGGATGCAGACTTGGAACAAACCGCTACTGGTCGAAGTGTGCAAGTAACCTGTGATTCGCTTTTCCAAGCATTTAACAGCAGCATTAAGATTAATTATCGACATTTGAGCGCCTTGGATAGCCTAACGACTATAGCGGATACGGCTGCTGAGAATACGATTCGAATAAGTAAAGGCGATATTGTCGGTTATATGGGGGCAAGTGGATTTACGTCGAATGTACATCTACATATGAGTGCACAAACCACTCATCCTGTTCTTAATAGCGCTTACGTTCATACCGCTAGATTATTCGATCCGACGCTTCATCCAAGTGTTTTAGGAACATTGAAAGATGTAAAAATTGAGCTTCTTCATGACTGGACGGATAGCGCCTTGTTCCGCATCATCTGGCCCTATAATCAGACCATTAGTCGTTTTGAATTTATAAATCAATCGTTTAACGTCGTTTTTGACAAGGAAGAAGCGTATGATACAGGTTCTGCGATTCGAGACGAGCACGATTGTATTCCAGGGATTAAGGTTTTTGCTTACCAATTTAACGGTAAACAAACTGCCGCTGCTAGATACCAGAATGAAATGGCGAATATGCCGCCCATTTATCCTGCTTCGCCTCAAAGAGATGCCGATCCTAGTACCTACATATATCCCCACATTCCGATCATACATGACGAAGTCGCTTATGTTTATGATTTTCTAATAGAGAATATTCCTCCTTCGCATGTCGCGGAAGATTTCGTCGTCAAGGTCAGTGATGTTTGGGGATATACTGTGGAAGGAAAATTTGAAAAGGCATTAGAGTTGGAGGCTAAAGTTTTGCTAGAAGGGCCCTATGACGCTTCCTTGGGTTTGATGAGTGATGACCTTCGTACTGCCGCATTAATTCCTACAGGTGAACCTTTTGCAGTGCTTGGTTTTGAAAGTGCTACAGGGGAAGAATGTCTGGAGCCGCTAGTGCTCAATACTACGGGAGATAAAGCTGTCGTGGATTGGATTTTTATTGCCTTGAGCGCTTCAAATGACCCGACTATGGTGCTTCATGCTCGGTCGGGATTACTGTTGCGAGATGGAAGTGTAGTTGATATCGACGGTCTTTCACCGCTTAAATTTGAAGGGGCTTCGGCAGGGGATTATTACATCACCATTCATCATCGAAATCATCTGGGCATTATTACTCAAAATGCCGTCTCTTTACAAGAGGAAACCGTTAATTCCCTAGATTTTACGAGTACAGCCCTCAACATTTTAGGGTCGAATCCTAGGAAAAATGAAAACGGTAGCTACTTGCTTTGGTCGGGGGATGCAACAGGAGATGGTGCTACCAATGCATCTGATCGTAGTGAGACTTGGAATAATCGAAATACCACTGGCTATCAACTTTCAGATTTGAATTTGGATGGAAATTGTAATGCTACGGACCGCTCTATTTCTTGGAATAACCGCAATTTGATGGCTGATCTTGGAAATTGATTTTTACCCTTACCATTCTGCACAATTGACAGCATTTCCGTAGCCCCTGATTTCAATCAGGGGACATTTCTAGCATACCAATTCGAAACAATAATTTCCAAGGTAGGCACAAGCATTATCATTAGAAATACAAGGAGAATAGGGATGAAAAGAACTAAG
>JAHDHB010000144.1 GCA_020631545.1 Saprospiraceae bacterium
TATTTACAAGTATTCGAGTGTGGAGAACGGGACATTGGTGATTAAGGATATGACAAAAATCAAAGAAGGAACTCAAGCCTATGTCGATGGTTTCTTAGCCTTAAAAGAACAACAGCAACTTGATTTTGAGCTTTTTAATGAGCATATTAAGACTTTTGCAACGTATATTTGCAATTATAGGAGTGAATTGGATGATTTTATGCGCCAAGCAGCAGAATGGCTAAGAGTTGAAGCCCACAACCACTGGCTTAAAAGCTTCAATAAGCGTTTTTTAAAGCGAGAAGTGGCGTACAATTAATCCTCCAATTTGATGCCTCTCCCAAAAGGCTATACTTCAAAATAGGTTGTATGATTTAAGATGGATTATTCAGACTAAGTTTTTCATAGACATTACATCATAAATCGTACATTTTCATGATTCTCCATTTTAAAAAAGAAGTGATGAACAATATTTTTCAAGAAGAACTACAAACAACCCTAACCGAATTACAAACCAATTTAGGTGACTTAAAAGCTGCTAAAGAGCAAATTAAGGAAACTAAAAGTGCTGCGGCTAGAGTGATAGAAGGGATGGACACTTTGAAAGGCAGCTATGAATCCTACTTGGAAGATTTTAATGGGCGAGTTGATGGTTTCCTTTCTTCTGCTGATCGAGAAATGCGAACTAAGATCAATGACGGTGTGGTCAATATGCGGGAAACTGCTCTTGAAATACTCAATTTGCACAAGGAAAAAGGAGAAGAAGGCCAAAAAATGGTCGATGAAGCTGTAAAAAGTATGGATGTGCTTCGCCTAAAACACGATGAACAGCTCCTTGAAATCAAAGAGAAAATCCAAGGAATGTTGGATACCTCAAAGACCAATTTAGAAGACTATTTGGCTGATAATAAGACGACAGTAGATGGCTTGACGGCACGAATTATTGATTTACAATTGAAAAATTCCGATGAAAGTCAAGAATTAATTGCTAACATAAAAGGCCAACAAGCGGAGCATTTAGCCTTATTGAATCAGCGAAATGAAGAAAGTACGGGCTTGATAGTCTCTCAAACAGAAGGCGTTACCAATACACTACTAGGTGAATTCCGTGATCAGATGACACAAATGCGGGAGCAATTCAACCAACAAAATGAACAAGTGCATCAATATCTTACTCGTTTTGAGGAAACGCTCCTAGCCGTCCAAAAGCTAGAGGCCAGTATCAATGCCATTAATTTCCCGGAATATTTCAAAGCTTTAAATCAAGCAACGCAACAAATCCACACCACCACAAGGACGATTGAAGGAGATGTGAATGTGGTAAAAGCAGAAGCAAGGAAAAATCTAGCGCAACAGACCAGAGAAACCGCCGAGTTGTTCAAAGCGCAAAATGAACAACTTAAATCACAACGAACTTTACTGATCGTTGGCTTAGTCTTTATGGTATTGCTGGGTTTTTTGATTTTGTTTAAGGATATGATTATGGGTGGGTAGGATTTGCAATAAATAAAAATGTGCGGCTTCATGGAACTTTTACGTTGTGTGGAGCCTTTTTTAATTACAAAACATCCAAAAATATGATACAACGACTATGCCCACGAGGCTTATTGAAAGTAAATAACCAAGTACTCTTTATTGAATATCAGTTTAAAGGGGAAATATTTTATGCGCTACCTGGAGGGAAACAGGAGAAAGGAGAGTCTGTTTCCACTTGTGTGGAACGAGAATTTTTGGAAGAAACAGGTATTTCCGTGAAGGCGGATAACGTTATCTTAGTAAATGAGTTTATTGAAAGGAATAATGATTTGGTGGAGGAATGGAAAGAAGGGAGTCATCAGACGGAAATTATTTTTTTGATGCATCGCTCTACAGATGCCTCAGAGCAAGCTACTCCGAAAGTTATAGATATTGGAATGACGGGAGTGAAGTGGTTTTCCCCTGAGGAATTAGCAAAAGTGACCTATTATCCTGCTATGCCTGTTGCTTGGTTTTTTGAGGAGGATTTTCATCATGTTCCTTATCTATTTAAAGATAATCAGGTTTAAAAGTGAGAGAAAAGAAACCTTAAAAGGTGTACGCGAATTTTGGGAAGGGGAAATACTTGGCGGAAGATATCTTGACCTAATATTATATGAGTGCATCTCATGACTGCTTATTTTACAAACTATTAAAAATAAAACCGATCAAACATAGAAGTGAAAACTTTGGTATCTTTGTGGTATGGAAAACGAGAAAAAATTAATCCAATTCGATTGGGCAATGAAAAAAATGTTTCAGAATGAATCAAACATGGATACTTTAGAAGGTTTTCTGGATAAGAAAATCTTCGTAAATTTGTAATCATAGCAATTAAAAGCTAGTGTATGAAGGAATTTGTAGATGTAAAAAATGATATAGCCTTCCGCAAAATATTTGGAAACGAGAAAAAGACGAAAAGTCTAATCTCATTTCTAAATGCAGTTTTAAAGTTGGAAGGAAATAGGCAGATATCAGAAGTAACTATTGCAAATCCATACCAATTTCCTAGAGTAGCAGGTGAAAAAGCATCGATAATTGATGTTCGGGCAATTGACAAAGTCGGTCGCCAATTTGTTGTGGAGATGCAAGTTGCGAATGTAGACGGGTTCGATAAACGAGTACAGTATTATACCTGTAGAGACTATTCAATGCAGATAGAAAGGGGCGAAGAATATCCAAAACTGAAACCGACCTATTTTATTGGCATCTTAGATTTTGATTTTTTTGACAGGCCTAGTTTTCTCTCACATCATATTATCGTGAATGGAGAAACTTATGAGCATAAGTTAAAAGATATAAATTTTACATTCATCGAACTGAGGAAGTTTAATAAGAAGGTAAATGAATTAGAGAATCTGACAGAGAAGTGGACTTTTTTCATCAAGAATGCGGAAAATTTAGATCTAATTCCCGAAAATGTGGATGATGAAGGATTGATAGAAGCTTACAAAGATGCCGATAAACATAGTTGGAAAAAGGAGGAACTGATTGCTTATGATAATGCTTCGATTGCGGAACAAGATGAAAGAGGAAAGTTGACTGCGGCAGAGAATAAGGGGAAAATGGAGGGTAAAATAGAAGAGAAAGAGGAAGTTGTCGAAAGATGTTGGGAAGAGGATATGGGCATTGGAGTAATCTCTAAAATAACGAACTTAACAATTGAAGAAGTTCATCTGATAATTGAAAAAATCAAAAAACGAAAAGAAGGGGAGTCGTAGATGATCGTTATTCTCATTTACGTGGTTTACAAATGCTCCCATTCCACCTTCATCACATCCACCAAAACACCCAAATTCTCCATAAACTCAATCCAATACAATTGCTGTGCGCTCAGCGTATCATTTGGGGACTTCACCTCAATGAATTGGTAGCTTTCTGAATTCCAGATAAATAAGTCGGGAAATCCCTTCCCGTTACTTTGTAGGTTTTGCGCCATGGTCAGTAAGATGGATTTCATTTGCACTACGCTCAAAAAAGATACAAGCACTAGTAGAATTGCCTCCAGTCCTTCATGCCATTCAAATAAGAGGTTGCGATTCCCATATTGCGTTTTAAAAAGTAGTTTAATACGAGCTGAGATCCAAGTCCTATCCCTAATTTCATCTAAGCGGTTTTGGAAAGCAATCTTACGAAGCTCGTAAAACTGTTCGCTACGCCAATCCGAAGGAGCTGCTTGGAAGGGATGATGAAAAACATCCAAATCTTCATCAAAAATAATATCCCAGAAGACTACAGCAAACAAGGCTCTAAACCCTTGATTCTCTAAATGTACGCCTTGGAATCCTTGCTCGATATACGCTGCTAAAACACCTTGTTCGACGTGGTATTTATAGCGATTATCAATAGAAATTTTACTAGCCTTTTTCAAGCGAAGGGTCGTACTTTTTAGTCGTTTTCCTTCGGAAATTTTAGCCTTAAAGTCGCGTGCAAAAAAATATTCTTCTGCGTGACGTGTATGCGCAAGAAGTTCTTCACATAAATTAATTGCGACCTCCTTTTTGCCAAGTTTGTGGAGGATTCGAATTTCCCGTTCTCTAGCAGGAAGGCGTTTAGCACGCTGATATAACCATAGTGCATGCTCCAATTCCTTTTCTTTTTCCAACCATTTGGCAGCACTGAGCATTAAGCTATCCAAAACATACAGCGCTGGTTCTGTTGTCATTTCGTGTTGCTTCAATATGTCTTTAATCCAAGAAAAAAAGACTTCGGGCGTATTGATTTCCATTCGTTCCCAGCCTTCAACTCGCCAGAGAGAAGCTTGCCATTTTTCGTCTATCTCTTGTTTCGTTTTAAAATACGGAGTTAGTTTTTCTGTTTGAAAATTCACAAAATGGCGATGTCCTAAGTCTCGTACAATGAACTCCGAAAGATTGCGGTGCAAGGTGCCGAAGTAGAGGAAAAAGAGTTTTTGTACTTCTTCTATTTTGCATTGCTGGTAAATTTCATACTGCTTTGAGATCTTTAAAATTAGTTCTTTTTCAGAAACATTTTCAAGAATATAGTGTAGCAAATTGGACTTACTGAGTCTTTTATAAGACGGAGAGTTGGGTAATATATTTAAAAGTTCTGCCTTTTGGAAGGTTGGAAGTAGATCTAAGATTAAATGTACATCATGTTTAGTGATTTTATGAACGAAATCTACATTACCCAAATGGGTAATTGATTCTTGTTTGTTTTTTATTTCACTGTAATTCAGGTTTTTAGTTTGAAAGAATTCGCTGCGTCTCATGACCATTCGAATATACAAACATTGCGCATCTTCAGGCAATGAATGGAAGGCATTTATGAATTCTACTTCCTTTTTTTCTAGTAGAATGGAATAGTTCTCAGCAACTTCATGCATCAATTTAAGGAAATAATCCCGATAATATTTTTCAGGGAGTACCATCGGGGGCTTATTTTTTAGTGCTGTCATGTTGAATTTAGAAAGGCAAAAGCCACTGTTTTGTAATTTTTATAAATATTGTAGTTTGGGAATTATTATTCAAGGTTAAAGTATTTTGACTTGGTAATTAAAGCTTTTGGAAATTATCACTGCAAAACTAGGCCATTTTTAGCAATATTGCTTTTACTATGTCCTATTTTCTTCTCGTTCATCCCTTGATAAATCGCATTTACTTTCCTAATTTCGCCTCAATTTTATGTAATGCCCAAAATTAAGAATCAAGATGACCACTAAACATAATATCGTTGTCGTTGGCGCTGGAGGAATTGGAGAAGCTGTTGCCCTTATCTTACTAGAAAAAAGTGCCGTTGCTCCTAATATATTCATTGGTGATATTAATTTAGACCAAGCAAAAAACGTAGCAGCTAATCTACAAAGTTGGACAACAAGAGAAATTTATGCGCATCCATTCCACATGCCTAAGGAAGGAATGACTCAAGAGATGGAGGATATTTTGAATAAAGGCCATATTATCCTAGATTGTTTACCAGGGGCGCTTGCTCCGAAGATGGCAGGATATTCTAAAAAATATGACCTTCACTACGCTAATTTGACGGAGTATGTGAATGAAACCGATCAAATTATAGCGCTAGCAAAAGATGCGAAACAAGGTTTTGTTCTACAAACAGGATTAGCGCCGGGTTTCATCAATATATTAGCACATCAGCTTTTCCAAAAGTTTTGCAAAGACCACGGCGTCGAAGAAGTCGAACATATTTCTATGAAAGTAGGAGCTTTAACGGAGTATGCGGTTTCTCCTCATTTCTATGGCTTTACATGGAGTCCTGTAGGTGTTGCGACAGAGTATCTTAAAGATGCTATTGCGGTACGTGGAGGCAAAAAAGTGACGCTAAAATCCTTAGCAGAAAGAGATCATATTCTTATCGATGGTGTTTTGTATGAAAGTGATTTGACTTCTGGAGGAGCAGCGGATCTTCCAGATGCGCTAGCAGGGAAAGTGAAAAGCTTGGATTACAAGACGATACGTTACAAGGGGCATTATGGATGGGTGAAGAAGCAATTGAAGAAACTTAAGAAGAAAAATAGGATTGCGCGTCTACAAGAGGTGATGGAAAACAATATTCCTAGGGTTGAAAATGATTTAGTTTTAGTTTATGCTTCTGTACAAGGACGAGATTCGAATGGAATCCTTAGGAAAATTGAAAAAGCCTATTCTATACGTCCTGTTATGGTGGGGAATAAAATGCTTCGAGCTATCCAAACGACTACCGCAGCTCCTCTTGCACAAGTAGCTGAGTTACTACTAGAAAAGAAAGACTTAAAGGGCGTTATTACTCAAAGTATGTTAGACACGGATGAGTTTATGAAGGGCACTTTTGTCAAAGCTTTTTATGGCTAGTGGTACTATTCATAGGTAAAAGATAGGGGGGAGGAGTGAAAAAGTTGGGGGTAAAAGCTAGCTTTTCTTATTCCCTGTGTTGCACTCCTTCCGTCCCATAACATAAAAAAAATCATAAGAGTAGAATAAACGAGCGTTTTTTTGTACCTTTCCGCTTGAAAACAAAGCTATTGAATGAAGCAAGCGAAAGAAAGACTATTTGCCGTTATTGATGTCGAGACGACAGGCTCGGGAGAAGGAGGTGATCGCGTTACTGAGGTGGGCATTGCCTTATATGATGGGGAGAAGATTTTACGCAAATTTGAGTCCTTGGTTAATCCTGAGCGAAAGATCCCTCCTTTCGTTGCTCGTCTTACAGGTATTTCTAACAAAATGGTGGCTAGAGCTCCTCGCTTCGAAGAGATAGCAAATGAAATTTTGGATATCACGGAAGGCGCTATTTTTGTCGCTCATAATGTAGATTATGATTATGGAGTGATTAAACGGGAGATGAAGTTGTTGGACATTCCTTTTCACAGGCGCAAGATTTGCACGGTTCGTTTATCCAGAAAAGCATTTCCTGAATTCACTTCATTTAGCCTAGGCGATTTAATCAAGAAGTTCAATATCAAGGTGAAAGCCCGGCACCGTGCTATGGCTGATACTAATGCAACGGTGCAATTGCTTGGCCATATCTTAGACAAAGATCATGACGGGTTTCTAATCGAAGATGCACTCAATTGTGGCATTCGTTTGGCCGATTTACCAGAAGAGATTACCCTCAACAATTTATTGAAGATCCCAGAGCGTAGTGGAATCTATTACTTGCATGATAGTGAGGGCGATGTGCTATACATTGGTCAAGGAAAAAATGTTCAAAAAAGAGTGTTAAAACATTTTATACGCAATGAGCGTGGCGTATTGACTAAGCTAGGTAAAAAAACACGAGATGTTAGCTACGAAGTCATGGGTAATGAGCTGACATCGAAGCTTTTTGAAGTCCATGAAATTGATAATTTAAACCCACCTTTCAATACTAGAAGACGACGTGGTCGAATGGGGTATTGCATTTACCAATACTATAATCAATCGGGGTATAGATGCTTAGCTACTTCAGAGTATAGAAAAGGGTTGGATGCCGTTTGTTTGTACCAGCACGAATTAGACGCGAATTCGGTCATCCGTCAGATGCGTAAAGAATTTCAGCTCTGTGAACGCTATTGCCAAACAGGACGGCGTTTTTATAAGGTATTGGAATGCAAAAAGCCTTGTAAGAAGGCGTGTATCAAAGAAGAAGTTCCAGAAAGTTATAATCTGAGAGTAGAACGAGCTATAGATTTTTTACAACGTCCATTCGAAGAAGATTTTTTGATAGTAGATGTAGGGCGGAGTGATAGTGAGTTTTCTGTAGTTGCCGTATTTAATGGTCAAGTCCACGGCCTTGGTTTTGTGGAACGAAATGAAGTCCATTCTAAGGAAGATTTCGTCAATGCCGTTTCTCCTATCAAACATCTACCCACCTCAGAACATCTCGTAAAGGACTATCTAAGGCACAGCAAAACCGCTAAGAAATTATTGATTGATAATTAGTGCTTTGCCTTTCCTTTTACGTTGAAAATCCGAGAAAAATCCCGCTTTTTTAGGAGAGTTAAACAATGATTTACCACCATCCTTTTTCCTTCTCCTTATGCTTTTCAGCGATAAGATCATCCAACTCATCTGGTTTAGATTTATGGCTAAAATCAGGCAGCTTTTCTTCATTGGGAAAATATTCTTCAACAGGTTTTGTTCGAGGAGCTTCGATTTTCCTCGGTTGTCTCCTTCTGCGCTCACTTGGCCTTGGCGTTTCCATTTCCCCTTCTTCCTCATAAGAAGAACGATTGCCTTCCGAAGCAAAATACAGTCCAATAGCCACCCAGATCATCCATCCACCCGCTATGGAGGAAGAAATCTTAATAGCGACAAAAATCATGAGAATATAAAAAAAAGGAGAATGCCGTCTTCTGTCTCGGTTACTATTTCTATTCGTTGATGCCATCTTTTTTAGTAAAAAGGTGAATGAGGTTGCTAAAAACAAGTTCGTTCTTTGTGAATCATAAATCATTAAAATCAGACAAAAGATAAGGATTAATCGACATAGAAACAAGGCTATTCCTTTTTCTATAGCTTACCTGTTAAAGTTTTATTATAGCCTATAAAAATCTTGGCTATAGGTATCATTTTTGACTAACTTGTTAAAACGTTTTCGAAAAGAGAGGTAGAGACAAAGGAGAGCCTTATAAGAAGGTCTAATATTACGGCCATTTTGTTGTTTTTAAAACACGAAATTACAGGTAGAGGTGTTGATTTACAGTTTATTGTAAAGGTTGTTTTGCAGTGTTTTACGTAATGAGTGTCTATGTGAAAAGGTCGTAAGATCTCTAAAAGAACCTAGGTGTTCTTGACACGTTCATGTCGTCAAAAACTATGTGTCTATGTGTCTTTGTGGCAATTTTTTACGCCAAAATCCCGATAGCTATCGTGGATAGCTAATGACGCAGCCGTCTTGAGTCTTATATGGTGAAACAACGTCATAACTACTAACTTTAAACTAATAAAATACATAACCAATGAGAATTATTGGAGTCATTATATTCATAAGTATATGCTTATTCAATCCACTATATGGACAAACAAACTACCAATTTAAAGTAGATTTAAATGCCATACAAAACGATAAACTAAAAGTAGAATTGCAAACACCCAACTTACCCAAAGGCGTTAAAACCATAAAATATCACCTTCCCAAAATAGTTCCAGGAACATACAGTATCTACGATTTTGGCCGTTTCGTCTCTAAATTCAAAGCTTTGACGAAGAGTGGAAAAGAGCTAAAAGTCAAGCGTCCTGATAGTAATACTTGGCTTATTGAAAAAGCGCATAAGATGGATAAAATCATCTATACCGTAGAAGATACATGGGATACGGATAAAGACAACAAGGTTTTTGAACCAGGAGGAACCAACTTTGAGCGAGGAAAGAATTTTGTCTTCAATAACCACGGCCTTTTTGGCTATTTTGAAGAAATGAAGCAACTTTCTTACGAAATTACGATAGATCGACCTGCAAAACTCCAAGGAGCTACTTCCTTAAAACATAAAGCCGTAGATGAAGATACGGACATTTATCTAGCAGAAAATTACATGGACTTAGTTGATGGTCCGATCATGTTTTCAGAGCCTGATTTTACCACGCTCAATATTGGAAATGCGAAGGTTTTGGTTTCTGTTTACTCTCCAAATAAAAAAGTAAGTTCAGCTTTTATTGCAGGAGAAGTCGAAGCCATTTTAGAAGCCCAAAGAGCTTATTTAGGAGGACAATTGCCCGTTGATTTTTACGCGTTTATCATTTATCTGACGGATGGTTATTCCAATTCTGGAGGGTATGGTGCTTTAGAGCATTCCTACTCGTCTGTATACTATTTGCCTGAAACAGAGCCAGAAGGCATCGCACAAACCATTCGAGATGTCGCAGCACACGAGTTTTTCCACATCGTTACACCCTTGAATATTCATTCAGAAGAAATCCACGACTTTGACTTTATCAATCCAAAAATGTCGCAGCATTTATGGCTCTACGAAGGGGTAACGGAATACTCCGCTGGGCATGTTCAAGTAAAATATGGTTTGATGCCTATAGAAGATTACTTGGATGTTATTGCTGAGAAAATAAGAGGTGCAGAGCAGCACAAACAAGATTTATCTTTCACCAAAATGAGTAGTGGCTGTCTTCACGAACATAAAGATCAATACCTCAATGTTTATCAAAAAGGAGCCTTAATAGGGATGTGTATGGACATAAAACTACGCACGCTCTCGCAAGGAAAGTACGGTATGCAAGAGTTAATGCACGATTTATCCAAAGAATACGGTAAAAATAAAGCTTTTAAAGATAGTGAGCTATTTGCCAAAATAGAAGAGTTGACTTATCCCGAAATTGGTGATTTTCTAAAAATGCATGTAGCAGGTACAAAACCCTTGCCTATCAAGGAATTACTAGCAGAAGCTGGTGTCGAATATGCAGCGACGAAGATGAAGAAAGAGAAAACATTAGGTGGCTTAGAAAATGCCCTTGGCTTTGATTATAAGACGATGTCTTTTTTGATGGAAGATGCGACAAAATTAGAAGATTTTGGAAAAACTATTGGCTTCAAAAATGGAGACCTCATCAAAGCATGGAATGGTAAACCATTGACTTCTCAGAATATCAATCAAGTCATCACCGACTTTATGATTAATGTCGAGGAGGACGATGATTTTACGATCCAAATAGAGAGAGACAAAGAAGAAATGGAGCTAAAAGCAACTTATCAACTCGCTGATGTAGAAGTAAAACACGCTTTTTCCTTAATTGAAGCACCCTCGAAAGCACAAACAGCGCTTAGAAAGGCATGGTTAGGAGAATATATTCAAAAAGAGGATTTAGAAGAGAAGTAACTTTTTAAATCAGGTGTTAATTTGAAAAATTAACACGCAGGAAAAATTTTATGGAAGTCCGAGGTCTCTAGGTTTGATACTTTTTATTCTAATTTTATGTTTATGAATGATGTATAGATACTTTGTTTTTTTTCTGTGTAAGGCGAAGTTTGATTTAGATTTTGATCGAAGTGTTTAAAATTTAAAAATAGTTCACTTTTAAGTTTTTTTATGTATCTTCGCGCATCATTTTTAAATCTAAAAAAACAAATTCATTATGAAGAATTTAATGATTTTAGCTGCTGCTATTTGTATGATGGTGGCGTTCTCTTCTTGCAAAAAGGATTATACTTGCTCTTGTACTGTTGCAGGAACTACAATCCTAGTTGAGTATGAAGGAGTTAAGAAAGGAGATGCAGAAGATGCATGTAGCGCTGCTGAAGCTACATATAAGCTAGGCGATCCAGAAGCTACTTGTACGCTTTAATCAAAAAGCTAACTTAGTTTTCTTAACTAAGAAGCCACTATCATTAATCTTGGTAGTGGCCTTTTTTTTATTTCAATTTTAATGCAGCGGTTCGAATTCGTTTGTCCTCCAAATCCGTCCAAGCTATCAATACTTCTTCTCCACGCTTCGCGATTACAGGAAAACCACTCCCCCTTGATTCATTCGACTTAGCAATCAATAAACTAGTACCGAGTTTACCCGCAGGAGATACAAGATGGGCGAGAATTTCCGCACCTGTTTCTTTTTGCTCCAACCAAGTAACTAAAGCCTGATTATTTTCTAGTAAAACAACCCCAACACGCCCAAGCGGCTCTCCTTCGTCTAGGCGAATAGGCATACCAAATTCTGCTCCAGCATCATCTGAAAAAGCTACATTGACTACAGGCTGATCATTCATCTCCGTATACCAAGCCACCGCTACGTTTTTCCCTTCTGCCGCTACTGCTGGTCCATTCACTGGACATCCTTTTATCTGCCAATTATCCTTAAAAACAACCTCTGGCTCAGACCATTGGCCATTCGTTTGCCTGACCTTGAAAATATCTCGTACTTCCGTTTCAGAACGATCCCGATACACCACAATCACCCCCTCAGAAGTCAAGGCCGCATCTGTTTGGCAACAATCGCAAACCCGACCGTCCAATTCCACCTCGTGAAATAAATTTCCATCCCTATCAAACTCCGCCCCACGCAAAGTCATCGGTCCACCAGCTCCATGTCCATGCCCACCATGAGCATCTTGCTGTTCATGATTGGCCGTTACTTTAGTCATTCTTCCATCCAACCATGCCGCAAAAATCCGCTCATTAGGAAGCGGAACCATAGATACA
>JAHDHB010000145.1 GCA_020631545.1 Saprospiraceae bacterium
GTAACAGCTTATCAGTACCCGCTTCACCCTATCAATATAAAAAACAACCATAAAATCAACACATGTATTTAAAATATAAATATTCATGTTGGACTGCAATTTTAAAGAGGATGTTTTACTTTGTTCTAAGCGTAAAAACATACTAGAAAAACTATAGCTATTAAAACAGAATCTATTTTTTACTTCCTGATATTCTATAGACAACACATCATTAGCTATATTCTTGCCCATTACTAAGAATAAACATCAAGTCAAGACTAAAGAGTGGTGACTCGAAATGCTTTAACGGCAAAAAACATTAAATTTATTTCAAATAATAACCAAAAAACACACATCTAAGAAACACCTAATAAGTTCTTTAGAAAAAAGGTGTATAATTGTTAGGGACAATTATCAATATCATTCCACTAATACCGTCACATTAATACATTATTTCGCTTTTATTTCTTATCTTAGTAGTATTAAGCAATAGCCAGTGTAAATCAAAACTAAATTTGCCCAATAGGGGGCAATACAAATAACTTGTTCCGTAAACAAGCGGCTATGAATTTTCGTCGCTTCGCTTGAAAAGATACATTGACATAGGACAAAAGACAATCTTAGATAGCTATCGAGATATAATTTTTGACAAAAAATTTATCGAATAATCTCACGAATTGTTTTTTACAAATAGGTTTTTGGAGCCTACTTTTACCAATAAATAACAGACAGTAAACCTAGTTGGATTTCGCTGTAGATCTCTTTTGTTATTCATTAAAGCAACCTATTATTAAAACATTTTAGCAGAAGCTGCGCGGTATTCTTCTATAAAACATTCAGAACACTAATCACTCAACCAACTACAGCCCAGCTACCTAGCCTACGTATCATGTAATATTTTATTTCACTCACATTTAGAACCCTTAACCCAACTACTATGATGAATTCGCTTTACAATTTTATATTGAGGAATTTTCTAGATAAGAGCCGCCCTCGCTATAGGCCTAGTTTGTGGTTTGTCAGACCACTGGAAAGCAATAGTAGCACAATACTGGTTTTCGTCACAGGAATCGGACTAATACTATCTA
This sequence comes from Saprospiraceae bacterium, assembly GCA_020631545.1. Lineage (GTDB taxonomy): Bacteria > Bacteroidota > Bacteroidia > Chitinophagales > Saprospiraceae > JAHDHB01. The sequence continues at coordinate 1,068 of JAHDHB010000145.1, forward strand.
ATCCAACGCTTTATGCTCAATGTGATGTAACCGCTGAAATTAATACGGCTTACAATTTCATTGTAGATTCGAATATTGAATCCCCTGCTGGAAATAACCCAACAACGGCCTATATCACGGCTAAATTTTGCAACAAAGGTACAGCCCCTATTTCTGGAGCAACCGCCTACATAGGAACCCAAGCGACTCAAACGCCTGGTGTTTACCCTAGTACGACTTGCCCAAATATTGATTGCTCAAATAATACCGGCACTTTTGCCCTACAACATGTTGCCGATCAATCAGATGCTATTCGATATATGGGAGATTTAGCGCCTAATGAATGCAAAACCCAATATTGGCTTGTTGAATATCCTTCCTTGGATGCCAATGGTGATGCTGTTTGGGGTGCTAGTAATGACCCGAATGATGATCTTGACCTTCAATACGATGTATGGGTAAATGCCAATTGTGGTGGTGGAACAATTTCGGCAGAAGATTCGCAATTAGCTATCATGCGTAATGAAATTACGGCTTCCGCCAATAAAATATGGCCAAATGGAGATAATAAGGTACCCGATGAGTTTGCCGATGCTTTTGCCGCTCAGAACATACTTTTAGGTTGGAATGACCCTAACAATATTCCTAACACAGGAGAAATCACTCACTTACAAGGCGTGTGGTATGACATGGGGGTCGTCAATCAAGGTTTTGATAATGATGGTGATTTTCAACCCGACTACAACTGCTGGGCACAACCCGTTGGAAATCCAGATTTATTTGACCCCAATTGCTTTCGATTAGTCCATTCTTATGGTGTTTTAATCATCAAAGCCAAAACAGGTGATGACATTGTACACGCCTTTGCGGATCAACTATATTTTGAAAATCTACCTCCTAATAATGGAGTCGTAGGCCTTGTTTTCTATGTCTTTATGGCGGCGGACGGTGCTTGTGTAGGCCAGCTTACTCCTTACCAAGAGGCCGCTTCGGGTAGTGATAATGAAAAATTTAACGCGGATTATGGAACCACCATCGACATTGCTAGCGCTGAAGCCGAAGTAACGCTCAACAAAACGGTCGATCAGGGAAATATTGATTTTACTCCAGATCCTGAGCCCCTTGTCTATACCTTAGAATATGCCAATCCCATAACAGCGGATACTTCTGTAGGAGCTCCTGAGTTTAGTATGCCTCTTGTCATTCAAGATAGAGTGCCTCTAGGTACGACTTATATTCCTGGTAGTGCAAGTACAGCAGGAAATGAACTCCCTCTTGGAACGGGGTATGCCTACGATATCATTTATTCCAATGATGGACTTATATGGTATAATGTGGAGGCCGATGTACCTGGTGGCCCAACCGCTATTCAGCATATCCAATGGTGGCTTAAAGATCCGCTATGGCCTGGAGAAACCGGACAAGTTCAATTCAGTGTAAACGTTCCTAGTACATATAGTGGTGCCATTGTAGAAAACGTAGGTGCTTTAAGCATGGGAGGAAGTGCCCCTTTCCTAACCGATAATGCCTTAACGTTCTTGCCCGGTTCCAACAGCATTGGTGACCAAGTATGGATCGATAATGGAACTGGAGGAGGAACTTCTAGTAATGGTATACTGGATGGTGGCGAAGTAGGTCTTGATGGTATCGACGTTACCTTATACTATGACCTAAATGGAAATGGAGAGCTTGACGCTGAGGATTACCTCTGGGGAATGCAGACAAGTTCTGGTGGAGGTATGTATGATTTTACGGGCTTGCCCGATGGTACTTTCTTCGTTGTTCCTGACAATTCTGGCCTTGCAGCAGCAGGTTGTAATGGCTGTGGTGCAACTACCGACACACAATATACTGTCACCCTCTCTGGTGGCGGACAAGATTATAATGATGCGGATTTTGGTTATATGCAACCTCTATCCATCACTAAAACCTTAGTAACTTCTGACCCTGGATATGAAGGGCAACCTGTTGTTTTTGAAATTGATGTAACCAATAATTTAGTCGATAATGAGTGTATCCTTGAAAATGGCTCTGCTATTGTAGCTAGCGGAGGTGCTTCAGCTGAATCAGCAGTAGCTACAGCGAATGAAACGAACGCCTTGGGCGCCCAAGATGGCACAACGGCTTTAATGGGTTTTGATGGTAATGACACGGATCCTTCTACTGCTGGAAATATGTGGATGACGATAGAAGTTCCTTACAGTCGGCCTCCAAATTGTGGTACCGTCACTAGTGTCGTAGGTAAATGGTATTTCAACATTACCAATACGGTAGTCGATGGTACCGTTCCTTATACCGATGATCAACTAATTTTATTTGCTATTGTTGATGATGGAAATGGGACGCTAGAATATGCTACGGATCCTACAGAACAAATTGTACTTGGCCCTGCCGAACTTTCAGGTTTTGTCTCTCCAAATGTAGGTTTATACTCGCTTCAGTTGTCTCCAACCATTATTGATGCCATCAACTTAAATCGTAAAATTTGGCTAGATATTACTACGGGGACTGATGCAACTATCGGGAGTACTCAGGTAGGCACGACAGATGACCAAGCAGAAATTCATATTGATGCTGTTGGTATCCAAATTTTCTGCGATGGCAATACCGTTTGCGACCCAGCAAAAGTCCTTAATCCTGTTACTGTTACGGATGATTATGATGCAAACATCTTAGATTTTGTATCTTCTGATCTTGCTATTTCAGCTATCACTACAGACGGCGGTATGGAAACCATTACTTGGAACAATGTAGGGCCTATCTTACCTGGCGAAACACAAACTATCTCTGTTACTTTTGAAGGTTTAGAACCTACTGATTTATTAAACGGAGATTTAACCACCAATACCGCTACGGTTACGGATGCCTATTTAGGCAATGGACTACCTTCAAACCTAGGTACGGATAATGCTACAGTAACTATCGAAAACACTGGAACCATCTGTGGTACAGTCTGGAGTGATGCCGATGGAAGCGGCTGGACAAGCGCCACAGGCCAAGACGTTGGTGAAGATGGTATTCCTGGTGTGGAACTAACCTTAATTGGGTGTACACAGCCCTTTGCCAATAATGGCTCTTGTGGTGGTACAACTATCACAACAACAACGGTAACCGATGCTGATGGTAATTATTGTTTTGATGGCTTAATTGAAGGCTACGAATACACGGTTGCTCCTACAACTTCCACTTTACCAGGCTCCTCTTTCACACAGACAGGCGATCCTGACGATGATCCTGTAAATGGCAGTGGAAATGGAAATACTTGTGGAACGGGTGGCGCCAATGCGAGCTGTGATGATCTTTGGGATGGAGAAGGCACAGAATTTCAAATGGGGATAAGTTCTTGGGGTGGAGAGTCTTGGGATGTAACAGGGATTAACTTCGGTTATGTTGTTCCTCCTTCTATTTATGGTAATGTATTTGAAGATATTGACGATAGTGCCAGTCCTTCCTCACCAGATTATCCATTGGAAGGCATTACCGTTTACCTTTGCTCTGGTTTAGCAACCGATCCTTGCAATAGTGGAAATGCTATCGCCTCAACAAGCACCGATGCTAATGGCGATTATATCTTTGAGGATTTGGCTACGGGAGATTATACCATTTCTACCGATTTCGGTACGGATACAGGTTATGAAGGCTCCAATAATGTCTCTGATGGTGGATTAGATGGAATCATTTCTGTCTCCGTTGCCTCTGGAGACATCTCTGGTTCTCATGATTTTGGTATCAATCAAACAGGAACTTCCATCGTAGGAGATACGATTTTCTATGACTGGAATGGTGATGGTATTCAAGCTCTTACAGACGAAGGTATCCCTAGTGTTGGGGTTAATTTATATGTAGATGTAGATGGAAATGGAGTGTATGATCCTGCTACAGATTATTTCTGGGAAACTACCACCACAAACGGTGACGGTTGGTATGAATTCAATAACCTTCCTCCTTATGATTATGTGGTCGTAGTGGATGAAGCAACATTACCTAGTGGAATTTTAACCCAGACCGCCGATCCTGATGGTGCTGGAACTTGCCTTACCTGTGATGGCCAAAGCGCTGTTAGTGCAGATGGTGTTAGTAGTTATCTAGATGAAGATTTTGGCTATCAGCCAACTGGAGCAGGAACGATTGGCGATGTTGTTTTCTACGATGCAAATGGAGACGGCACCCAAGCAGGACTTTCGGAAGTTGGTTATGAAGGGGTTTTAGTCTACTTAGAAGCCGACCTAAATGGCGACGGTAATTTTGTTTTAGTAGATTCGATGTACACCGATGCCAACGGCAATTACGAGTTTACCAACTTACCCAATAGCGACTACCAAGTCAGTATTGCGGATCCGAATGATGTTTACCCTGATGTTTTTGCCAACTCTACCGAAACCCTATTCACTGCAACGATTACAAATGGCACCACCAATAACACCTCTGCTTGTACACAACCGGATGGCGTTTGTGATTATGCTTGTAGCGATTGCCCTGATTCCTTCGACTTTGGTTTAGCGCCATTAGCTGCTATTGGTGATATGGTCTATTGGGATGCGAATGGAAATGGCCAAATGGACTGGGAAGAGGTTGGTATTTCAGGTGTTACCGTTCAGCTTTGCCCTCCTGCTGGTGGCGATTTGGGCCTTGGTACGGACGTTTGTACGACCACCCTTACTAGCGATGGAACAGATGGAAATCCAATAGGCTACTACCAATTCACGGATTTACCTCCTTTAGATGTAGCTGCTGGAGAGTATTATTTAATTTCTATACCTACATCTCCTTTTGGTGCAGTACAAACCCAGGATCCTGATTCTGACGGCCTTACCTGTGCTCAAGTAGGTGATCCAGATCCTAATATTAATTTAGGTTACGACATTTGTGACGAAGACGATGAAGTCTATGGGATCACTTATGGTGCTCAATATGGAGGTGGCGATTTTGGTTACCAACCTCCTGGTGTTATTGGGGATTATGTGTGGAATGATTTAAACGGAGACGGCATACAAGATCCAACGGAGATGGGCATGCCCAATGTTCCCGTTTATCTTTGTTCATCTTCTAGCCCTTGTACAGCCACATCACCTGATTTAGTCGCTCAAACGATTACAGATTTTGATGGCCTATACACCTTTAGCCAAATACCCGATGGCTCTTACAGCATTTCCATCGACCCTGATCCTGCCTACGCTCCTTCGGGTTCAGGCAGTTACGACCCTAATACTGGTAATACTAGTATTGGTGCAAATTCAACTACAGTAGTCATTTCTAGTGGTTCGGTAACCGAAGCAGGAGGCATCGCATGTACCGATTGTGATTTAAATCTTGATTTTGGTTTAGACTTAATTCCCACTGGAACTAATCAGGTTTCTGGTACGATTTGTACAGATACCAATGCAGATGGTACTTGTGATGCAGATACTCCCATTGATGGTATAAATGTAAGTATATATCAGACGGTTGTTCCTACTTGTGATTATACCTTAGTTATGCAAGATGCTTATGCTGATGGATGGAATGGTGGCTATATTGTTTCTGATGTCAATGGAGTACTTACTACGCACACCTTCACAACAGGCTCGACAACAAGCCATACGATTTCTTTAGCTACTGACGATAACTTAAGTTTAGTCGTTACGAATGGTAATTTCCCAGCGGAACAATATTACGAACTACAAGACGCTAGTGGTACGGTCTTACATTCCGACGGGTCTATCACCTGTGTAGGCGGTGGCGCTGGCTGTGTGGGAGCAACTCCAACCGCCTCTGGAAATGTATTTAGTGGTACTGCTAGTTGTGGCCTCATTACTGTATCTTTGCTTGAAACGGTAACTACCGATCCTTCTGGAAATTATACGTTTACAGGCTTACCCGACGGTGAGTTTACGATATCCGTCAACGATAGCCAAGGCCCTTTGGATTTTTCCTTAGTCTCTACGAGTGATGCCAATGGAACCGATATAACCGGAGGAGGCACGCCTGACTTCTCAAATGGCTTAGGTGGAGATACTTGGGCTATCACGCTTAGTGGTGCTGACGCTTCTAATGTTGACTTTGCCTATGAATTGCCTCCTTTAGATTATGGCGATTTACCGTCTAGCTATGATGTACTCGTCGCAGAAGATGGTCCTAGACACTATCAAGATCCAAGTTTACTCCTTGGTGCCACTTGGGATGCTGAAACGGATGGAGCCGCTACCCTCTTAGCAGATGGTGATGCAGCCGACGAAGACGGTATTGCCTTCAATTCCCCTGATTTATGGGTGACGGGTACAAATGGAGGCAGCATTGATGTAACCGTAACCGGTTCAGGTTATTTAACGGGATGGATTGATTTTGGAAAAGATGGTAGCTTTGCTGGGGATATGATTTTCAACTACGAAGTCGTTGGAGGAGATATTCAACAAAAAATTGCAGCTACCGAAACCATAACCTTCGATGTACCCACTGTAGATCCATTATACAATGAGCCTTGTGGAGACGTATACGCTCGGTTCCGCTTATTTCCTGAGAAACAGCCATTTCCTGAGTATTCCTATCTTGGTTTACCTAGTGGCAATGACCCTATTAGCCAAACGGGAGAAGTAGAAGATTACCTAATTTCCTTCCCTGCCTGTGCGCTATTAGATTATGAATTAATCTCCTTCACCGTAACCGATAAGTGTCCCATCACGATTGATTGGGATATTCAAGTAGAGAATATTACTCAATACGTTCTAGAAGCTAGTAGAGATGGTATTAACTTTGAGGCCATTCACACTATTGAAGAATATCCAGATGCCACTGGTTTTAGAAGCTACAGCTACGAAGATAGAACAAGCAAAGAGCTGTACTATTATCGTTTAAAAATAGTTGAAATTGATGGTCGATTCTCCTATTCTCCAGTTGTTAGTGCGGATGGAGGTAAGTGTTTCAGTAAAGCAGAAGCCTATCTTGTATTTCCAAACCCTAGCGCTACCGACTGGTTCTTACTTGACATTATGTCAAGACGAGATCGAGCCATAAAAATCAGCTTGATTGATATCCTAGGACGAGAAGCCATGGTTTTCGAAACCACTATTTTAGAAGGATTTAACCACAAGGTACCTCTAGATATTACGGATTTACCCGCCGGCACTTACTACATTGAAATAGAAGGTGAAAATTGGCAATTACCAGCACAAAGGGTAATTAGAGTTCGATAAGCTTTCTTTTCTAAAATAGACCTTATTAGCCTGCTGGACATAGTATCCAGCAGGCTTTTTTTATATGCCTTGCACGCTATGGTTATAGAAAAAGGCAGGATTCAAAGTCTTAAGAAAAGAGGTATTAAGGAAATTTTTTTCGTTAAAAAGCAATAAGAAAAAGATAAATGAACCGGAAAGAGGATAAAATAAATCCAGATAGTTACAGTTTATCACAGATTGTCCTATGTCTTTTGTCAACCTATTTTTCAAGCGATAGCGTCGAAAACTCATAGCTCCTAGTGAATAGAAGAACGACAAAAGCACTTGCAAGTATGGGAGTAAAGTTATAAATTCACACCATATTTCATAGATATGAGCCTAAGTAGGCCAATTCAAAACTGGATGTTGGAGCATCCCGTTTTTTTTGCCTTCCTTTTAGCAATAGGAAAAGAACACAACTTGGGTAGTCAAAAGCTTAAGAATTCTTTTGCATAATTGTAATTTCCTGGTCAACCATATCTAGGCATAATTTACAATCTCGAATAAAATCTAAGCCCAATACACCATGTATATCAGAAAAAATATGATTACCAAAGAAATCGTATGAACAAATTTCCTCGTTTTTCCGAGTAATACCTAGCGCAGTTATTTCTTCTACTTTAAAAACATAGGCGACTAATGAACCTTTAGCCGTTTCAAACTCTACTGTTCTTATTGCATCTTTAATTTCATAGCCTAAAATGAGAAGTGCCGCTAAATCAATTACTGTATTTGATGCGCCTGTATCAAGCGCAAGTATATAATTATCTTGTAGTATCTGACAGTCTATCGTTACGATTAAACTATCTTCAATCTTAAAAGGGATTACCTTCATAACCAAAATTTTCGTTTTTTGGGAACATCTCCTGTAAAGATAAGGGTCACACTCTTATAACCTTTTCTTGCTTCATAACCTTTATAGGCTACTTCACGTTTGTCTTTACTATGCAATAACACAACGCCACTTACCAATCGTTTCATAATTGAACCAACAGTGCTTTTATCACCAAGATTTGGATTTCCAACAAGTACCCATTCATCAGGGTATTGTAATTTAATTTGCTCAATGGGCAATGCTTTCATTTGTTTCTTTTTTGCAAAGATATGGTTTTTAAACGAAATAGTCAAGTGCTTCCTTAATAGACTTTCATTAGAACGAGCAACTCCAATGGCTTCCTCTTTCTTACATGCTTCTTTTGGAGAACTGATTAACAAATATGGGTATGATTCCTTTAAACAGTTACTTGTACTCACAAATTACAAACTTACGGATGCTAAAAGAATCAAAAAATATGTAACAGACACCACAACTCTCACCTAATCACATCCGCTTCCCAATCCCCTCAACGCCATCCACCAAACGCTCCACCGCTCCAAGCACACGCGCCATAGGATCTTTTCCATCCATTCCCATCAAATTTTGCTGCTTGGCGAAGTGGTTTTTGATTTGTGTCCAGCGTACGACCTTATTCCTCTCTCAATTCCCACTCATTGTTCCTCATAAAATATGACATATGTATTGACAAGGTTTTATAGCGAATGAGATAAATTAGCAATTAAACTATCCGAAGGTTTTGGGAACGTTTTATGCAACTTTCGTGTTTCTTTACTAAATTCGCGCTTACAAAACATATTTACATTAAAACGTAATAAAATGAAACCGAATCGAGAAGCATTTTTAAATTGGGTAAAAGATAAGAACTTTCCACCTTCTGAAATAGATGTAGTGTCAGCTAAAAAGAATAACTTAAAATTCGATAATCATGAGCAAAATGCGAATGAAAAAAACATTCTTTCAGAAAAAAGTTTGAAAATTGCTTTTGGATTGTTACAACGTGCTATTGGGTAAATTATTCTAACTTATGTGGAGTATTGAACAAACGACACCTTACATAGAAATCATAGAAAACAAGCATGATGTTCCTAAACGAACATCTGAAATAAACTTAATACTTTCTAGGTTTAAAGATTTTATACTTGAGGAACGAGGAATTAATATTGAATATGTTGAAGACGCAGCTTCTATCATTACTTATGCTCATTTTTATTTAATTGAACAAAGAGCAAAATTATTCCTAGACGACCTAGCTAACATTAACAAAATAGCTTCTTGTATAGAGCTAACAACTAACCTTGTACAACCTATAATTTTAAGCAATTCTACTAATGGGCTTCGACAGCTAAATGCAGAGTTATCTATTTTTGCCGCTCTTAGCTTTATTGTTGGTTGGCATAGCTTTGATTTCTACTTAAGTTCAGGGATAGAAACATTAAATGATTCCATTGATACGTTTCTTCAAGAACGTAGAAAAATTTTATCGAATTACGACCTTGAAAAAAACTTTCCAATACTTTTTAATGCACAAACATGGGAGTTATTTCATCTAATTTACCAATACTTTAGGTCAGCAGCTATGATTCGATAATAACGTTACTTCTAATCAAAATATCCGTTTAGGGCATCTCTCCCCCATAGATAAAAGTCACGTACTAATCGCTTTTCATTATTTATTAATTGAAGGAGGCAAGTGCTTTTATATTAGAAAAGTATTTTTAGAAACCCAGGCTCTATCATTAAAAACATGTATTTCTACCCTTTAATCCATGAGGGGCTTTCATATATTATATTTTGCTAATCATTACTGGTAATCTCAAGGTATGGATGTAATGCCTTATGGATCTTGAACCGTCTATTTTTCAATCTTTTATTCAATATTTTATTTTTTTTCTCAGCTTTAAAATCATATTCAAATACAAATTGTTCTATCTTCGTTTCTCTCCCTAGTATAGACAAAGAAACTACATGATCGATAAAATACTCTATATCGTAAGACTCGGAATCTATGATTTTAGCTTCTTTCATTATAATTACAAGGTCTTCATATGAGATTACAGCATTATACCCCATAAGGCCATACATAAAATCTTCCATCTGTTGAATGGTAATACCATTTTCTACAATTAGAGAGCTAAACACCCACGTAGAATACTCATTATATGTCTTCACTAAATCCTCTGAAGTAATCATATCATGTCCCCGTGAAACAGCAATTTCTTGAGCTTTTTTAAAGAAGAAAATTATGTCTCTAGGACGAGGTAAAACCCTATTCATTATGTATTTTTTTACCTTTTCCTCTTCGATTTCAGTTGTTATGTATTTATTCCATAAATCTATCCCTTCCTTTGAATTTAATATAGTAAAACGTTCTTCAATAATCCTGAAAAAGATTTCATGATCATCATACGTTAACCATGTGGGATTTATTTTATCTGCTTCTCGTGCATATCGGATTATCCCCTTAAATATATCACTTCTAAGAAAAATTATTAAGTTGAAATTTATATTGATTTGTTTTTGTTTAATAACAGATATTTCTCCAACTATTCTTCCAGCAGAACCAATTAACCCTAAAAGTATTCTACTTAATGTTCGGATTTTATTATCTTTTCGCCAAGACTTATCTAGATTATCAATAAGAACTATTATTCTTTTCTTTTTTTTAATAATCTTAGCAAAATGGAGTTTTATTTCGTGAATACTTCCAAGGTGCAATGCTTCAGTAACTCTAGCTTTAAATTCAAATTGCTTCGACGTATCATCCATGTTGTTCATGATGTTATCAATAGTATGCTCTAAACGTGTAGATATATCTTCCAGATACATTTTAGAATTTCGTTCTATGTAATCAAGAAAATCTTGTTCCTGTTCTGTTACTGCATAAATAGGTAATTCTTTTGTCTCATGATAGATCCTTTGCGCAACATCTGTTATTATTAA
>JAHDHB010000146.1:0-11683 GCA_020631545.1 Saprospiraceae bacterium
TGAAGTATTCGGAGGTTGTGGGCTTTAAAAGTGGCTTATAATGAATGGATTTGTAAAGTGATTTTATTTATATGTTACACACAGGCAATTAGGGGATCTTATATATGTACAAGCTTTTGTGAATTCTGTGCAAACCATCTTATGAGGATTGTTAGACATTTGTTGGTAGAAAAACTGGAATTATTTATAAAACTACCAAAACTACCACACAAAATGCTAACGATGAAGAACCAATTTTTACATTCTCCCAAATGCTTGCAACATTGTATCTCCAAGCGCTATTTTATGCCGAAGTGGCTACTACTTATTATCTTTTTCCAAACAAGTTTTAATGGTTTCTCTCAATGTGTGAATGTTAACATTAATACTGCATTCAATTTTATTGTCGATTCTAACATCGAATCGCCTGCTGGCGTAAATCCCGAAACAGCTTACCTTACAGCTGAAGTATGTAATCATACAGGGGCAACGGTGAACGACCTCTTTGTAAATATCGGTGATCATACTACGGGTACTCCAGGAGATTACCCTGGCCCTATCACTTGGCCTGGGCTTACAGGAAGTTTTGAATTAAAACATGTTGCGGATGTATCTGATGCTACTCGATTTGTAGGTACCCTTGAAGATGGGGAATGTCGTAGCTTTTATTGGATGGTATCTTATCCTTTCTTGGATGATGCTGGAGATGCCGTATTTGGGGTAAATAGTGATCCTAGCGATGATTTAGAATTAAGCTTTGATGTCTGGGCGAATCATTCAGGTTGTGCAGATGTCAGCAGTAGCCATACGGTTTTCTTCCGAAACGAAATTACAGCATCCGCCAACAAAATCTGGCCAAATGGAGACAACAAAGTGCCGAGCGAATATGTGGCAGCTATGCAAGCAGAGGGTATTGGTCTTGGTTGGTCTACAGAAGGAAACATTCCTGCTGCTGGTGAAACGACACAACTAGAAGGGGTATGGTATGATATGGGCGTTGTAGGACAAGGCTTTGATAATGATGGCGATCTAGTACCTGACTACAATTGTTGGATGCAGCCTGTGGGAAATCCTGCACTCTTTGATCCTAATTGTTTCTTGCTTGCACATACTTATGGTATTTTGATTGTCAAAACTCAAACAGGTGATGTTTTAATCCCTTTTGAAGATGAACTTTATTTTACGAATATTCCTAAAAACCAAGGCGTAGTTGGCCTTGTGTTTTATGATTACATAGCGGCTGATGGCGCTTGTGTGGGGTCCCTTACTCCTTATCAAGAAGCGGCTTCTGGCTTTGATAATGAGAAATTTAATGCCGATTATGGCACGACTATCCCTATCGTAAGTGATGAAACGGATATGACCTTGGAGAAGACGGTGGATCAAACTTCTATTGATTTTTTACCTGACCCAGCAACCTTAACTTATACCCTTGCTTTTTCGAATGGAGGAACGGCGAATGTTGGTATGCCTGAATACGGTTTGCCGCTTGTGGTACAAGACAAAGTACCTGCTGGAACGGCTTATGTGCCAGGTAGTGCCGCTGCTGCTGCCAATGAATTGCCCTTAGGCTCTGCTTATCCTTATCGGATTGTCTATTCTGCCGACGGTATTACTTGGTCGGCTACAGAAACAACACCCGTTGTTTACATTCAGTGGTGGCTCAATGAAGCCTTAGCCCCAACTATGGGCGGTAAAGTACAGTTTCAAGTAACAGTACCAAGTACCATAGGCGGATCACTTATAGAAAACGTAGGAGGCTTAGGCTTAGGCAATCATGCTCCTTTCTTAGAAGACGATGCTATTACCTTCTTGCCGGGTACGAATACTATTGGCGATTTGGTGTGGTTAGATAATGGTGGTACGAACGGGATTCCTTCTAATGGTCTCCCTGATGGTGACGAAGCAGGGATTGCAGGAGTAGAGGTATTACTTTATTATGATGTGAATGATGATGGAATCGTGGATGATGGTGATATTTTATGGGACAGTATGACCACACTTACAGACGGTAGCTATGCTTTTACTGATTTGCCTGATGGTGATTACCTGGTCCTTGTCGATGACACGAATGTTCCTACAGGAAATACTAGTACAACACCTATTCTTTATTCCGTTTCCCTAGCAGGAAGTGATTTTTTAGGTGCTGATTTTGGCTTTGCCCCTGCTTTAGTCCTTAGCAAAACCTTGACTTCTGAATCTCCTGCTTATGAGGGGCATTACGTGACTTACGATATAGCCATTTCGAATTTACTCCCTCTCGATCCTGCTGCTTTTAACCCTTATGCCAATGTAATATGGTCTACAGGCCATATTTCTCCAGCCTTGGCTACTTCTGTTACCAATATCGGTAATTCCTTTGAAGACGATGGCCTCGTTGCTACTTCTACTGATTGGCCAAGGATTGGTGGAGGGATTCCTCCAGCAGAAGAAACAATGGTCCTGAACAGTTTTGCGGGGCTAACATTTCCTGATTGTGGTACAATTGATTCTGTTTTGGCGGTTTTTGATTTTGAAATTACGGGAGATGTAGCTGATGATCAAGTTGGTATCACGGTTTTGACCAGTGGCGTAGAGCATGTTTTGCAATACATTAGTGTAGCAGAGCTAAATGCGAATTACTCCCCAGCTTCGGGGTACTATACCTTAAATGTCAGTGCTTTTGTTACTTCTTTTGCAGACTTGGCAACGCTAGAGTTAGGTATTTGGGGCGAAGCGAATGGCGGCGGAGGAAATCCTTATGATGGTATTGATTTACTAGTAGATGGTATTGGTCTTCAAGTTTATACAAGCGATTGTGGCGGAGGTTCTCCGTTTGATCCTATGACGACACTTAGCCCTGTTCCTTTGATTGATGATTACGATCCTTGTATGTTGACCTATCTTTCTGCGAGCCAAGAACCTACTAGTATAGATGAAACCACGGGACTACTCTCGTGGGATGATGTTGGACAAATACATGCTGGTAATACTCAAACCATTAGCGTAACTTTTGTGGCTAAGGATCCGACTAGCTGTGCTGCAAATCCGACTACGAATTCGGCTTCTACAACCAATGCAACGTTCGCCAACGGCCAAGCGGCGAATGATGCTACTGATAATGCGGATGTTCCTGTCAATCCTACGGGGTCAATCGGCGATTTTGTTTATAATTCCAATACAGGATTAGGCATACCAAATGTTGAAATTCAACTTGTTGCTGATGTCGATCTTTGGATTGATGGCGTTTTTTATTCTGCGGGAACGCCTATGCTTACTACGACAGATGAATCAGGCAACTATCTTTTTGACGGTCTATTAGATGGGAATTATACGGTTACCGTAAATACTGCAACAATCCCGGGGACAGTATCGCAAACGAATGATCCAGACAGTGCTTGCCCTGGAGCTGCTTGTGATGATGCAACAAATGTTACGATTGCAGCTTCTAATGATGTAGATACCGCCGATTTTGGCTACGATGTACCGAATGCAATCACTGGAGAAGTATGGGAAGACAGTAATGGTGATGGCCTGCAAGATACCAATGAACCTCCGCTTGAAGGCGTAACGGTTTACTTGGATAATGGTGCTTGTGTCATTGGTATAGACTGTCCTTCTACGACCACCAATCCTGACGGAAGCTATGCATTTGTTGATTTGCCCGATGGCACGTATACCATTCTTGTTGATAACGGCAGCACACCACTAGGAGCTGACTGGGAAAATACGGCGGATCCAGAGGGGATGCCTGGTGATAATGCTTCTGCTCCCATTACTTTAGCAGGTGGCCAAATTTCTTCGGACAATGATTTTGGTTATCAAGAAGTAGGGCCGTACAGCATTGACGGAGTCGTATATTATGATTGGAATGGTGATGGAATGCAAGGAACAAATGAAGAAGGATTTCCTAATGGTACACCTGTATATCTTTATGATAATCAAGGCGTCGTAATCGATACCGCTTACACCATAGATGGTGCTTATACCTTCACGAATTTACCTAATGGCGATTATCTAGTAGAAGTAGGCGCTCCTCAATACAACCAAACAGAAGATCCTGACGAAGCAGCTACGGTTTGTTCTGCTTGTGATAATGCAGGTGCTGTCACTATCAATGGTGCAGCTGTAACCGATGTAGATTTTGGCTATGAGCCTACCGCTGGAGGAACTATTGGCGACCTAGTCTGGTACGATGCCAATGGAGATGGCCTACAAGCAGGCGTCTTAGAAACGGGGTATGCGCAAGTTTTGGTCTATTTATACTCGGATTTTAATAGTGACGGGATTTTCTCTCTAGTAGATTCTGTTTGGACAGATGCTAATGGACAATATGAATTTACCGATTTGCCTGATGGCGATTATCAAGTCCGTGTAGCAGATCCGATGAACATTATTTCGGAAGATTTGCAGGCTACAACCCCTGCGATTTATGATGCTTCAATTGTTAATAGTATAACGGATAATACTAGCTCAAACTGTGTTGATTGTCCTGATAGCTTCGATTTTGGCTTTGCTCCTCTAGGCGCTGTAGGGGATATGGTTTATTGGGATTCAAACGGAAATGGACAGCAGGACTTTAATGAAATTGGCATTGCTGGTATTATGGTGCAACTATGCCCTCCAGCAGGAATGGATATTGACGGTGATGGCCCGCTTGCTATTGATGAATGCACAACAACCACTACAAGCGATGGTACTGACGGCAACCCAGTCGGTTACTATCAGTTTGATAATCTTCCTGTTCCGTCTGATCCAATGACCGAATATTACACCATTTCTGTACTGACTCCTCCAGGAACTCAAACCGCTGATCCTGATTCAGATGGCTTGACTTGTGAGCAAGTTGCTCATACAGACCCGAATATCAATCTAGGCTACAGTCTTTGTGATAATGATGATGAAGTTTATGGAATAGGCTATGGTGCATCCTATACTGGTGGTGATTTTGGCTACCAGCCGCCTACTGCTATCGGTGATTATGTATGGATAGATGCTAATGGCGATGGTGTTCAAGATCCTAGTGAGTTGGGGATTCCCAATGCTACCGTAGCGCTTTGCCCATCTGCTGGCGTTGATTTGGGGAATGGTGTAGGAGTCTGTATAACAACGACTACGGACGTAGAAGGACATTATTCTTTTACGTTTGATACGACTTTGCCCGATGGCGACTATTCGATAACGGTTACGCCTCCTGCGGGTTACATCAATCTGTCGGATCCTGATGGTACAGTTGATAGTACAACAGATTTTACCTTGAATGGTGGAAATGTCTTGAATGCGGATAATGCTTGGTGTACAGGAGCAGATGAGCCTTGTAATTTAGGTTTTGACTTTGGTTACGGTACTGGGAGTGAAGCTATTGGGGGAACGATTTGTATAGATGATGGTTCTGGAAATGGTTCTTGTGAAGGTGCTGCTGGGGAAATAAACCTAGAAGGTATGGAAGTATCGCTGTATGAATGTACCGATGCGCCTACTTGTGCCAATTTGCAATTGGTTGGATCTACGACAACAGATGTGAATGGAGACTATCTATTTGATAATCTTGCAAATGGAACCTATATTGTTGTTTTAGGAACGGAGCAAGGTTTCCTTAATACTTCCTCTATTACGACAAATGGCGATGAAATACCTGGAACTTTTGATGCCAATACTTATGCCACTTCTGATACTTGGACGGTGCTAAGTAATTCAACCAATGTTGATTTTGCTTATGTTTTACCTGCTTTAGATTATGGTGATTTGCCTGCTAGCTACAATGTTTTGGTGCTAGAAGATGGCCCTCGTCACTTCGAAGATACCAATTTGAAGATAGGGACAATATGGGATAAGGAGCAAGATGGGGCTGCTTCTGCGGATGCAACAGGTGATGGTGCAGATGAGGATGGGGTTGATTTCGTAACGGCTATTCATCCTATGGGGCCAGCAGATTGGACGACAGGAGCAAATGGTGGCTCTATAGAAACTACGATAACAGGCAATGGCTACTTGACGGGCTGGATAGACTTCGGTAAAGACGGCAGTTTTGCTGGTGATATGATTTTCAATATCCCCGTTACGAGTACAAACTTTGCACCTCAAGTTATTCAGTTTGACATTCCTGCTGATGCAGATTTATGCTCTCCTATATATGCTAGGTTTAGATTATTTGCTGAAAACCAACCTTTTCCTTCTTTTTCTTACGTAGGTTTACCTACGGGTATTCAGACTGGAGAAGTGGAAGACTACCTCATCCCTCTAGCTCCTTGTACGCCCTTGGATGTAGAATGTGTTTCTTTCACAGGAAAGGCTCAATCCGAACAGGTAGAGTTGACTTGGATGACTGCACAAGAGTTTGAAAATGAAGGCTTTTTTATAGAAAGAAGTACGGATGGCCGCAATTTCACGACACTGGATTTTATTAAAGGAAAGGGAACTAGTAGTGAACCTCAAAGCTATGTATATACAGATGAAGCCCCTTCTATTAAGCTAGGAGGAACCTTTTATTATCGTCTTCGTCAATTAGACCGTGATGGAGAAGAGCATTACGCTTGTGCTATCATTGCTGTACGTGTTGATAATGAGAAGGATGTCATGCTGAATCTGTATCCCAATCCTAGTAATACGACGGTCAATCTTTCCATCTATAGCGCTAAATATCAGGAAGATGTGACTATCACTCTACATGATGCCTTAGGCAGAGAGGTGCGAAAAAAGGAAGTTGGATTATCCTATGGAAATCAAACCATTACACTAGGTGTGAATGATTTAGTTCCCGGCATATACATTCTTCATTGTACCAATGGAAAAGACATTGACATTGCTCAATCTTTGGTAATAATGAGATAAAGAGACTTAGATAATTGTTTGTTAGTATTTTTAGGTGTATAAGCCCTTCTCTAAATCTTTAGAGAGGGGCTTTCCTTTCCAGAAGAGCGTAGTCCACGATAGGAATCGGGTGTAGAGTTTGCTAAAAAACAAACAAATGAAAATCGCTAAATTGTAACGAATTGCGCCATGTATCGTTGTTCGTGTTTTGACGGTCATTCCCGATAGCTATCGCGGATAATTCTCAATTCGTCATTCTTAATTGCGGCTTTGCTGCCATGTGCTTATCAATTAGCTATTTCATAAGCGGATGCACTAACTTGGCGATGTCATTGGGCGTATGAAAAGAAGCACTGATATTTTCAAGCAATGGAACTTTGATCTTAAAGGCTCCGCTTAGCAGTCGTTCCAAATCAGCTAAGTAAGCTAAGAACATAAAATCGGAGTTTAAAGTCTTTAAGGAAGCCTCCCAATTAAATTCATTTTCCGGAATGTCAAAATGCATTACTAAGGTTGTTTTAATCAGGTCTAATTGCTCTTGTTTTGTCATGTGGTTTGAATTTGCTATTTGTAATTGGTACAAAAGCAAATCTATAATAAAAGGACAGCAAATGCTTGAACAAAACTAACACATGTTTGCACTAATTTAACATCGGATCATTTTTTTGAATTTCCCTTGGTGATTTACCGTATTTCTTCTTAAATGATCTAGAATAATAACTCAAGGAGGTAAAACCTGACTCATAGGCAATTTCTGAGATATTCAATTCTTTTTCGAAAAGCAGCGAGCGGGAGAATTCCAGACGGATATTCTTTACAAACTCCGTGATAGTTTGATTCGTCAGCGCCTTGAGTTTTCTATAGAGCTGCATGCGACTTATATTTACATGCTTACTGAGAATATCGCCGTTGAGGTTTTCGTCTCTAATATTCTTTAGCACATAAGTCTTCAGTTTTTCCAAAAATTCGTGCTCTTGATTATAGACTTCGTTAACGGTTTCTTTTTCGACTGTTTTTGAAGTAGGTTGTACTTGCCTAAACCGTAGTTGCAAAAGTTGTCGAATTTCTATCAGTTTTCTGATGCGTAAGGTCAATTCTTCAGGGCTGAACGGCTTTGTTAAATAAACATCCGCTCCATGTTTTATTCCTTTCAAGCGGCTATGTAAAGCAGCTTTGGCGGTAAGTAAAATCAAAGGAATGTGCGAGGTACTTAGATGAGTTCGAATAGCTTTGGTAACTTGAAATCCATCTTTTTTAGGCATCATTACATCTGAAATAATCAAATCTGGAATATGCATTTGAGCTAGCTGAATGCCTTCTTCTCCATCGCGAGCTTCTATGATATTATACTTGTCGTTATCAATGCATTGGCGAATATAGGCTCGCATCTCTTCATTATCTTCAATGATAAGCAACTCTAGCTTTTCCTTTTCTGGTTTATTAGGAAGCAGCGTAGGAGTCTCCACCTTTTCTTCCTTGTCAACGAGTACAGGGATATCTAGTATATCAATTGACGCTGTGGAAGTAGGGAGTACGGTAACGGCTTCCGTTTGAAGGACAGGCAGTTCTATATGGAAAGAGGTTCCTTTTCCTAGGATACTGTCTACAGAAATATTTCCTCCTTGTAGTTCGACAAGTTCTTTTACTAGAGACAAACCGATTCCTGTACCTTCTTGGGTACGAGTGGTAGAAGCATCCACCTGATAAAAGCGGTCAAACACTTGAGTTAGCCGATCAGGGCTTATACCTGACCCCGTATCATTAATAGTAATTTGAATAATCTCCTTTTCGTCTTTTTGGATTTGGCCCATACTCAGTTGTATAGCACCTCCTTTAGGCGTAAACTTAATGGCATTAGACATTAAATTGTAGATTATTTTATTCCATTTGTCTTGGTCAAAATTCGTTTTCCATCCAGTTTTATTAGCCACAAAAGCTATTCGATGATTTTTCTTATCGGCTAGCGGCTTAAAGCGTTCGAGCAATTCTTGGGTGTATTTCACGAGATCACCATACTTCAATTCTACTTTCATTTGGCCACTCTCTAGCTTTGAAAGATCCAACAGTTGATTGATTAAGCTCAAAAGATGCTGGCTATTCTTTAGTACGCCACCTAGCCGTTTGAGAATAACTTTTGAGGGAGGACGTTCTGTAAGTAACTGTTGTACTGGCCCGATGATGAGCGTGAGCGGAGTACGAAATTCATGGGTAATGTTAGAGAAAAATCTTGTTTTCGCTTTGTCTAACATCTGAAGTTTTTCTGATTGAGCAAAAATTGTTTGCTTATCTTGTTCAATTTGATACGTTCGTTTTTGGACTTCCATTTCAAGACGGTCTCGATCTTTTTTGAACTTTGCCAGTCGCCATCTTACCACAGCAAAGGTAAAACCAATAAGCAAAAAACCCATGGCAAATAGGAACCACCATTGCAAGTAAAAAGGAGCAACAACAAGCAATGGAATCTTCTGCATGGATTCTGACCAAGTACCCGAAGCACCTCTTCCCTTTAAGATTAA
This sequence comes from Saprospiraceae bacterium, assembly GCA_020631545.1. Classification (GTDB taxonomy): domain Bacteria; phylum Bacteroidota; class Bacteroidia; order Chitinophagales; family Saprospiraceae; genus JAHDHB01. The sequence goes on from JAHDHB010000146.1 coordinate 9,285, forward strand.
ATTATATTTGCCATAGGGCAAATTGATGATGGAAATCTTATTATCCTTGCTATGTATCCAATAGTCTTGATAGCCTTCTACTTTGTAAGCGTATTGATTATCCGAAGATTGTGAAAAATCTAGTAAACTCAATTCTAACTCTAAAATTTTGTCAGATGGATTTAATTGGATGGACTTAGTTGCTTGAAATTCCTTGGTTTTGTTCTTAAATTCCTCCTCGTTGTTCTCTAGTACTTGGAGTTTGGTAATCAATAATGGAACTTTTGAAACATTCCTTTGATGCATGTCGTTGGGATTAAATTTTGTGATGCCATTTAGCCCTCCAAAATATAAAGTCCCATCTTTGTCTTTGAAATGAGAAAAAGTGTTAAATTCTTCATGAGCGATCCCATGCTGAGGTAGAAAAATTCGGGTATTATGCGTGTTTTTATCAAAACGCATTAACCCATAGTCGCTTGGTAGCCAAAGGTTTTCGTAGTCATCTTCATAAACCGCGTAAACATTATTATTGGAAAGACCATCCTCCGTCTGAAACTGCTTGAAGGTATTTTTTTCGATATTCCAACGAATCAATCCTCCTCCTTTAGTTGCTAACCAGAATATACCTGCTGCATCCTCATAAATATGATTAAAGTCATCAAAAGGTAAACCATCCTTGCTGGTATAATGCTTGAGTAAGGTCTCTTTTTTGTTATCCATTAAAAATAATCCTTTATCGGAAGCTATCCATATCCCCGCTTTGTTTTGATGAAAGTACTTAATCGAATGATTGCTAGAAGAGTTAGGCAGTTGAAAAGGAAGGATGTTTTTAGTGTTCTTCTCTAGTCTAAGCAGCCCCTTAGTGGTTCCTATCCAAACCGATTTAGTATAAGGGTTTTTGAAAGGAACCACTAATTCACTTTTTTCAACTGTATTATAGATGATAGCAGTATCTTTTTCTGGAATATATTCGATGAGCCATTTAGTACTCGTTCCTATCCAAATATGATTATCAGCTGATTTATGAAAATTCATGATTAAACCAAAGGTAGTTGCTGTATTGCTTTGTATTTCTTTTACTCTTTCGTTGCAAATACTTTCTGTGTAGCCTCCCATCCATAAGGAATCATCATGAACATAAATTCCTCTTGCACTATTTGTAGGGTGTAGGAGTGTAAAAGGATTATTGGTTTGAGTGATTTTCAATAAGCCATTTTCGGAACAAAGCCAATAAATGCCCTGTTGATCAAGGTAAGAGGAATGAAATTTCGTCAACCCATCAGCGTTGAAAGTCTTGATTTTTGTACGAACAATATGTTCGCCCTCCTCGTTTTGAATGAATAGCTCATTATCAGTGCTGTAGCATAAAGCATTGTTGCGAAGAAATAAGAAGAATAGATCGTCTTTTTTAGGGGTATTCTTAGGCAAAAACGGTACAAAATTATCGCCCTTTAGTTCTAGAAACGTAGTTATAGTCGTCACATCCTGAAGTTTTACAATCAAGGATGGAAGAAACCTAACTACTTCGATGACATTTGAATGTAGTTTAAAGGTGTCTAATTTTTTTTGTTGATTAAAACGGAAAGCTCGCAAATCATTAAAGAACCAATAGTCTCCATTTGGAGCTTGTTCACACTGAATGAAACCGCTTTTGAGTGTCGGAAAACGATAAATTTCTTCAAAAGAGCCATTGTATTTATACACAATACCCGTAGCGGTCGCAATAATTACATCGTTTTTGTTTGACTTAGAGTTGCTTACGTAGGCCACTTTATCTTTGACGAGCCCCTTCGACAAATCTTGTATGGAAAAAGTCTTGTCTTGGCTGGTATTAATGATGCCGGAGTTATGCGTATTCAACGATAGGTGATTGAATTCACTATACCAAAGATGATTGTTTTTGTCAACGGCAAGGCTAGAAAAATTCCCTTCTACGATGTTTAAAAAAGAAGAATTGTAGTTTTTGAAGTGATAACCATTATAACGACTGATGTTGCCGGATGTACTGACCCAAATAAAGCCATTTAAATCCTCGACAACCCTATAGGTTCTTCGATGAGGAAGTCCATCTTCGACATTAATTGTTTGAATATCAAATAGATCTTGCTGTCCAGGAAGTGAAGAAAAAATAAGCAAAAATAGAGGGAGTATACCAAGGGCTCTACAAGACGTCATAACTTATGTGTAGTTTTTTAGTGTAACGTTGTTCGGGGCTTTTTTGTGCCTAAGGTTTATTCATTTTAGTAGTATTATTCACGCTAAGATAGGAAAATGTTGCAGATAATTGGGGATAATGTTTTTGACTTTGATAGGTTCATAATTTTTTTTAATAATTAGATACAATCTAGCTACTTTGCCTTTCCGAATTGTGAGACTATTCGCGATTTTAAAAATCACGATAATTTTTGGAACAAAAAAGT
>JAHDHB010000146.1:11693-12004 GCA_020631545.1 Saprospiraceae bacterium
ATAATTTTTCCGTCAGCATTATCTAATCTGGCGAAGCCAGTACCATGTAGAGAGTAGAGGGTATAGCCCGAAAATCATAATAAATTTTACAAAAGTTTTACTACACTTTTTGCCGAGTCAAAATGAAAATCCAATGTTTATAGGCGTTTTAGAGCCTTTTTTAACCATTTTTTAGTGATAACTGTCAAACTCAGGACAAAAGTAGTTATTGTAGAAGCAATAAGGAATGCCCATCCTAATATCATTAGTGTTGTATTAAATGTTGAATTTAAAAAAGATTGGTGTGAAGAAATAATAATTTGGTCTAGCAT
>JAHDHB010000147.1 GCA_020631545.1 Saprospiraceae bacterium
CCGTAAATCCAGGTGAAACGCATTATGCAAATTTGGATATTCCTTCGGGGTTAATGTCTCATGAGATAATGCTTAACTGTACTATGGCTGGCGATCTGGTACATTGCTTAGAAGGATGTTATGTTACGATTGACGGGTTTACATGTGCAGAACCTGATTGTCCATAAGCCTTAGTTTTTTAATAGAGGGTTTTACCCTATTTTATAGCATTTTTATTATTAACCGCAATTAACTTTTTTATGAAAACATTGATTAAATCTAGCCTGTTTATTCTTGTATTATTATGTACTAATGTTTTTGCTTTGACGCCTTATTCCTCTCTGAAGGATGATAGTAATAAGCACTCTGAAATTCTAGAAGTTGAAGATACTAATCAGCCAGTGTTCGACGGTTGTGTCTGGATGACGGTGGTGTCTGGCAGCTTTGCGATGTCGACTTCTGGTGCTACTTATGCTTTGAATATAGCTTTTGGGGCACCAAATATAACTCATTCGCAAAAAATAATCTTTAGTTATACCTATAAAGGTGTCACTATGAATTATTTTGAATTTGATGTGCATCCAGGGCAAACGAGCTATGCTACTATTCATTTTCCTATAATATTGCATGGCAAAGACGTCTATATCAACTGTAGGTTACCAGAAGATCCTAGTTGTGCAGAAGGGTGTTGGGTCACTATTGATGGATAGTTGGTTGATCTTTCGAATTTGATTTTATAGTTAAACCGCATTTAATTTCTTTTATGAAGACACTAACTAAATTTAGCCTATTTTTTCTTTTGTTTTTGTGTTCTAATGTATTTGCTTTGCCAGCAAGTTTAACGTTTACAGAGGATTGTGAACGAATAAATACTGAAATCTCGAATTCGCTTTTGCTTGGTGACTGCGAGGAGAGCCTTGTACTTTTAGATGCTGAAGACACCAATCCGCCAGTGATTAATGGTTGTGTTTGGATGTCCATAAGCTCGATTAATTTAGGGATGGCTAGCATTGCAATGAATATTGATTTTGCTGCACCGAATATTAATCGCCCGCAGAACATAGTTTTTTCTTATGGTGAGGGAAGCTATGCCGCTACTTGGGTTCTCAATGTACATCCAGGACAAACGCATAGTGCAACGCTTCATTTTCCTATAGGATTACACGGCGATGAAGTTTACCTCAGTTGTACGTTGCCTAACGATTCTTCTTGTCAGGAAGGATGTTGGGTAACCATTGATGGATTTTTCCCTTGCATAGGATGCTAGTGATTCAACTACTTATAACTTGAACCACTAGAACTTATGAACAGTATTACGAGTATTTTCCTTAACCTAAAAGCGTTTCAACTCATCTTTTGCCCCTAATTTAATCGCCCCAAAACCATTTTTCGCAATGAAAAACTTAATCATTAACTATCAACTTGAACCCCTTATTTCTGATGTTTCTTCTCGTGGAGGAGTTGTTCCGCTTTGGGTTATTCCATAGGATAATACGATAGAATTATTGAGGCCATTTCTGCTTACCTTGTTTCTTGTTGTTCAAGAAATAAGCTAAAAAGGAATGGCCTTTTCTGTATCCTTGGCTTCAGCCGACATGTTGCGTTTCTCCCGTTTAGTCCTTTGCGCAAAAAAAAAGTAAATACTATTTAAATTTATGAAAAACAAGCAATTGAGTGCAAAGGGATTGTTCTGTTTTGTAAACCTAAGAAGCCTAAATTCCAAAGTAATTTGCCAACAGCCAAGAGCTGACCGCGCGGACAACTCCTAATTCCCAACTAATAAAAATAGCTTAACGGTAGGTTCCCACCAAACTCTTATCGATTTCTTCCAACAACCAAGCCTTCGAAGCAATATTCTCCTCTTGAGAAACCGCCGCTCGAATTTGTTTCAATTTCCCTTTATCGTGTCGATCCACATACAGTTTTTTTAGGTGATTGATAACATTAAGATACTTGTGTTGTTGATCTTTGGAGATTAATCCATTTCGTCGAATGAGGCGGTTGAAAGAATCAAATAGACGCATAAGTCTATCAAAATCATCAAGATAATAGTAAGATTTTACTTGAATGAGTCGAGCATTGATTTTATAGTTTAGTTGCGTGAGTTCCAAATCATTCTGTACGACACATTGTACGGCTTGCTCGTATTCGCCGGTGGAATAGGCTAAATAAGCCTCTGCATAAATCCGGACATTCTGTTGAGAAGAAGGAGGAATAAATTGGAGATATTCCCTTACAAATTGCCTTGCCCAATCAATGTCATTCGTTTTACAAGCAAGAATTAAGATGTTACAAAAATTAACATCAGCCATATAGCCATCTTCAATAATTAACTCTTTGTTTAAAGCAAATTTATAAAGATCAAGCAGCTCCGTATTGTGTTTTTCTTTAAACTGAGCAAGCAGAGCATAATTAAATAGCAACTGGAAGGCATCCTTACTTTCCTTTCCTAGGGCATCAATATGCTGGTATAGGATGGTTTTGAGTTGCCGAAAGGTAGACTCCGTTGGTTTCTTTTGATAAGCCTGAGCCAAGGCAAACATGACCTTGACCAAAGGAGGTGATTTCTCTAGGTCTTTTTCCGTCAAGCCTAAAAAATAGCTTATGTGGAGAGGTTCATAGGCCGTTTTTATCTGATTTTCTAATGACTTATTTGAAGTCAAGTACTTGTATTTTGTAGCCATATAAAACCAATCTAAGTGCTCATTAAAAATTTGAAAATTTTCTACAGTAGATTGGCTTTTTTCAAAGCTCGGATGGGTATAAATAAGGTGGTGAAGGGAATAGCGAAAAAAATAGCTTTGGCAATCTTCTTTTTTCCATTTTTCCTGTGCTTTATCCAGTTTTTCAGCAGCACTAAAGAAATGTTTATCCAATCTTTTTTCCTTCAAGGCATCGAGATAAAGCAACTGATTCTGAATAGGATTACGTTCCAACTGATTAATCGTAAAAAAATCTTCGACTAACTTGGATAAATTAAATAGAAGTTTGTTTTGTTGGGACAGAGAGTATTGCTCTTTAGGAAATAATTTCTTAAAAACCTGCTCTTTTTCTAATGCTTTAGACTCAAAAAGAGGATGATATTTTTTTAGGAAATTGAAAATCTTGAGCAGCCTCTTGTCTTTATTATAAAAAGGGCTATTCAAAAAATCCCCAAATCGTCTTAATTCGCCTTTATCCAAAGTACGAATAAATTCAACTAGTTTACTAGAGTTCATATGCGGAGGTTTTAATGTATGTGGGAGCGAACGAAAGGTCGTTTTCTCCACAACATAAAAATACTAGCAATCATCTTCTTATAACAGGTATTTGTGTCTTTAGTTGTCGGTGTATAATTTTGTGTTTATTTGTTAATAGGGTTTTGTGCTTGTGGTATTTGCTTGTTTTTAAGTGATTATCGCATGCTTGAATATGAGTTATTATAAATTATTGTCTTAAAATTCTTTTGTTTTGAAGATTAATTGTATTGACAATGTTTGAATGAAATGTCGGAAATAATAAAAGTTAGGGAAAAATCTTTAGGGCTATAATACTTACTAGACGATGCAATGTTTTTAATTTAAAGTAAATGCATGCATTAGTTTGATTATGAAGTTTTTGTGTTTGTTGTTGTGTTGAGGTGTTTTGTTTTTGATTGATGTTTTGATGGACAATTGTAAAACTTAATACCTGTTTTCAATGCCTTTTCTGCCCTAATTTTGTAGTACAAGATGAGCAAATAAAGTGCATGATTGAGCAGAAAGATAAGAGGTTTGTCTTGAGCAGGAGAATGGTGGAAAAGAGCATTTCGGAGGAAAAAGCTTTCCACAAACCATATTCTCTTTGTTATTTAAAAGAAAGGAATGCCAAGAAAACAACCTGATGTCTAGGCTATGTGAAGAGAGCCAAGGGTAGAGAATTCTCCTTAATAATGCGGTTTACTGAGCAGGTAGTTTTTTTTCGCAAGGCATCAGAAGGATGTTCTCTACCCTCTACCACAAGAAAATTTTAGAAAGCGGGAAAAATTAGACCCAAATCTGCTCAAAAGTGAGTGGAAACTAGCAGGATCTATTATACGGTCTAATCCCCGCTTTTTTTATTCGCCAAAAAATATTCAAGTTTTACAGTCTCGGATTAAACCTTATGGCTTAAATAGGGTCATATCTATAGAGACGCAAAAGGGGGAACCCCAACTCCCATTTTTTTAAGTAAAACTAAAGGAAGACCATGAAAAAATTATTCGGCACATTAGTTATAGTATTGTTTTTGGCATTTGGCACACAAAATGCTCTCAAAGCCCAAGTCGTTGTTGTCAAACCACAAGCTCCGAAAGTACTTGTCGTAAAACCCAATCAGCAAAAAGCAGGACACATATGGGCGAAGGGACATTGGAAATGGAACGGCAAAAAATATGTGTGGGTGAAAGCGCAATGGGTCAAAGATCGCCCAGGATATGTTTGGGTACCAGGGCATTGGAATTCAACTGCTGCGGGGCATCGCTGGGTGGCAGGCCACTGGAAAAAGAAAGCTGTCAGGCAAACAGTCAGACGAAAAGTGCGCAAGCATCGACATTAGAAAATGTAGAAAATGATGTAAGAGCTAACAAATATAAACGATTCGTTAGCTCTTATATCATTTTCTATTTTATAACCAACTTTCCTTGCTCCCATCCCTCTTCGCTTTTTACTTCGTAGATGTAAATGCCGCTAGGCAATATGATGGTTTCTTGAGGTTTATGGAGTAGCTGTTCAAGAACCAAGCGCCCATCTAAACCAAAAATACGCAGTTGTTTTTCCTTGGTATTACTACTTGAAAAGGTGATTTCTCCACTAGAAGGATTAGGAAAAACAGACACGGAAGACTTATCTGATTCAGTTTCTGAAACCGAATTAAAAACGATTCCGTCTAGTACTACTTTCCCCAATTTTAAATCAAATCCACCCGTCGCTTCTATCTTTAAGTGAATGGCCGTAATGGTGTCATTGCCAGCAGGAGAAATGCTATTTACCATCAAAAGCTCCCATTCGCCTGAATGTGTAGGCTGGAAAGTAGCTTGCATTGGTGAAGAGGACGAAGTGCTATATACCTCTAAGGCGATAGAACTTATGGGAGTATTTGGATTTGATTTTACCGCTATTTCTGCCCTTACTTGTAAGGTAGTGGGAACTAAACGAGTAGAAAACAGTGGAATTTGATAAGTTCCACTATTCGCAGCAGAGATTTCTAGACAAGAACCACCAGAATAAGCATCATCAAAAGAATAATCGATGTCCAAGTCATTTCCATAAAATGTCCAAGAAGGTAAAGCCGCTTGGTGGCTGAGATTGTGCCACGCGCCTGCCCTTAGTACACTACCCGCATCGTAAAAATTCAAGCCGTGGCCTAAGTTGAAATCCGTAGAAAAAGGTAGGAGAGTGCTTGCCGTACGCACAGGGATGTAATGGGAAACCCCTTTCCAAAACTGATCCGTTGAAAAAGGATCTTCATCTACACCCGCAAAAATCTTCCGCTCCGAAGCATAAAAGTTTGCATAATCACTAGGATCATTCTGGAAATTAGAGAAAGGGGAATAATTAAACGTGAAGTTAGTCGCATAAAGCGCAATGGACGTTTTCGCTACTCCATTAGCAATGATATCCTCTATCCAAGAATAATCCGTAAAGGCCGTTTGGTTGTTCCTGTCTGGCCACATATCCGCGCCGGTATAAACATCATAAGGGCTTCTACCTAAACTTATTGCGTGTGCTTGGGAGTCACTTACATACTGACCATTCCACCAATAATTGGTAAACATTCCCGTAGCATTTTCAAAGAAATAGGAATTGAATACATTCAATTTATTTTGCCAAGAAACCGTGCCCGTCGTTAACATTGCATCATACCAAATCAGTTCCATATCGGTAGCATTCTTCAGATCTGCTAGGAATTCCATGGCCAAATTCGCTGTACTGCTTGAAACATTGGTCTCAAAATTCAAGAACCAGCCATCAAAATTATAGTAATTCGCTAGTTCAATCAATTGCTCCACGGCCGTAAAATTGCCATCCGCATCTTTTTCTAAAAAACTTGAAAGCGTAGCTTCACTTCCACCCCAAGCCTGCGGAGCAAAAAACACACAACCAATCACTTTTACCCCATTTTGATGCGCAGCATCCACCCAAGGCTTCGAAGGAAGCAGCACTGGAATGCTAGCCGTACCACCAAACCAAGCCAACATATCAATGTACTGCCAATGCGTGAAATTGAACAAATTGAATTGCCCCGAAGAATCCACGTACGGCCCCCAATTATCCATACCGTCAGGAGAATAGAGTATGCGAGCTTCCTTATTCAACCCTTCAGTTATCTGCTGATTTGGACTCATAAATCGTTCTGCTAGAGGCACGGTAGAGATATTAGCCGCATTCGAAGCCGAAGGCGCCCAATTCTTAAAATCATTCAAAGACAAGGTCAAATCTACTTGAGCAAAACTCGTATCTACTAGGAAAAACGAAAGGAATACAAGGACTATCGACTGCTTAAACAGGTACTTAGGCGTTTTCATACTGGGTAAGGATTTGTGTAATGAATCGTTCGAAATAATGAGGACAAAATACGACTTAAGATGAATACTATAGGCAGAAAATATACGAAGATTACATCTGAATTGAAAAAATCTTTGATGTTGCCACGGGTTTTCTCTACAAAGCCAAGCTTAGGTATTCAAGGATTTAGCCGCTTGGTTTTCTTCCATCGTGAAAGCATTTACGATAATCTTCTAGGGTTTCAAGAACAAGATAATTAAAGAGTTAGGCGTCTTACGCTCTGCCCCCGATAGCTATCGCTGATTGTCCTTTGTCAAGGTTTTTTTTCAAGCGATAGCGAAGAAGAATTAGAGTATTTATTATAAAGATTCATTAATTGGACGCCAAATTTTCCATAAAACTTGAACACAAACTTTATGAAAAATTTCGGGAATTTCTTTTTGTATTAGTCGTTCCATTTCGGAAGGTCTTAATTCCCTAAGTGAAAATATGGATAAGGGCCAAGTATGATTCGATAGTTTAGTTGCTGCATCTACATTACGTAGACCTATAGTTTTTATCGTTAGAATTTCCCAGTTGTTATTGATAGTTTTTTTATGAATATAACTTACAGAAGAGATGGTGTCTTGAGGTGCGATTTTATTAATATGAGAACAATGAAGAATTTTTTGATGGACAACTTGTTTAAAATCTTTTAGTGCATTTGCCAAGACAATAGCCATAACAAAACCTCCACAAACTATAATCTCATTCTTAGCGTATCGTAAATAATTAAAATGGACAGGATGCGTGTTTCTAAACAAAGTAGTAAATGTTAAGTTTTCGCTTTCGCTGATTAGCCGACTAGCATCATGTATGATAAGTTCATTGGAAGCTAATGCGTTACTGTTTTTTAGATTATAAGTGCTCTTGGAGTAGTCAATATGATCAATAATTTGCTTAGAATTTGACGGAGCAACTATCTTAAATAATTTATTCTTTTCTTGAGTAGGGTGGTTGGTTTTTGCTTTGATGTTATCAAGGAAGGGAAACATTGTTTTTCGTCTAAATGACAAAATACGTGTTGAATTTTGGTTTACTAAAACATGGGTGCTTGTGATAACACTTCGTTTTTTATCTGAAGTATTTCTTAGTTTTTCGATATAGATAAAACATTTCAATGAATCACCGGCATATGCAGGGTTTTCATAAACGACGTCCTCTAACCCCAAATGCAATAAGCAAGTCTCGGAAAAAGGCTCAACAGCCATGCATAACGATAAATTTAGTATCGCAGAGAGCGGCATGACCTTGCTTTTTAAGCCAATATCTTGACAGAAGGCATCACTCGTCTCAAGATAATTGCTGGTATAAACCAGAGATGACCAAAGGGTCAACCAAGAGTTGTCTATCGTAATCTCATAAGGACAACTAATCGTCTGCCCTTCGTAGACAGTAGCAAGATTAAGACCGTATTTGAATATTTTTGGCTTAATATTGTTCTTGGGAATTGTTTTCTTTCTTGTTTTTTGGGCGAGTTGCCTTTTGATTTCTCTTACTAGGGGAGGACCAATGAATTCGCCTTCTGAATTAGTATGACATCCTCCATTATAGCCGGCTATCTTTTTTGATAAGCTCGCTTTTTTTTCTTCACTTATAGAGAAATAATCATGGATAATGCTAATTTGGTCAGGATGTAAAATCATTTTTCCATCTGCTCCAGCACGGATTGTCTTCTCACAATCTGCGTAAAAGCCAGCGTAATTATGAACGTCAATATAAGGGGAATCTATAAATGGGAGGTCAGCATTTCTTGCTCCTAGAAGAACTTTATTTGTGATAAAATTTATGTTCTCTCTAGTCATCTTTGCTCTAGTCTCAAAAAACATGTCATAGAGTCCTAAGGCTATTCCTGAAAATCTCTTTGAAGCATTTGTGATTTGCTCAATATTAATCATAGAGTAGATCGTTTCAATCAAGGGAATGACTTCAAACTTGCCTTGCTCATAGCCATATTTTTTTTCATATTCTGTTAGGCATTTATTGAGTTTTTCAATTTCCTGTAAGCTTTTAATATAAGGAAGCATAACGCCGTCTATAGGGGCAAGATCTAGCAGTTTCAAATCTTTATTTAATTCTTCCGCTCTGCTAAAACTATTTGTCCGCAGAATTATTTTCCGTTCTAAAGCTAGGAGTATATGGATGTTTTTTCTTATGTTTTCTCTCGCTATTGGCTTTTGTAGATTAGGACAACCATCCTGTAAATCTAATATGTAATAGTCCGCCTTATTCCAGGAAGAAATTTTTTCAAAAACATTTTCCTTTTGGGGAAGAATAAATAGATAGCTACGTGTACTCATCTCTTTAAGCATTTTAGTGTTTTACAATATAAGGACATTTTGGAGAAGAAAGGGGGCTGATAACTTTATTTGTGACGTTTTTTTTTACTATGTAGTTCTTTTTTGTAAATTTCCTGTTTTTGCGGCTTTTTTCGAAAATTTGTATTTGCAAGGCAGGGTGAAATTTGACAAGGAAAGTCCCAAAACAAGTTTCTAAATGCGTATTAATTTTACCTACTAGAACTCTTTTGCTAAATTGGGTAATTAGGAAGGACATTATAATTCCCCTTTAGGTAAATTTCACTAAATTTCTCCTCTCCCTTAGCCTATTTGGGATATAAAAAAAGGAGCATTTGTCTATAAAAACAAATGCTCCTTTTCATTGCAAAAAAACAATCTTATATGACGTCTTAAATGTCTTATTTTTCTTATATGGTAAAAAAAAACGCCCAAAAAACAACTAATCCACCCGAGTAACCGAAGAAACACTCTCCTCATCCATCAAGGTCTTAATGATAAAGTTCAGCTGCGAAGTATTATTCACGACCACACTAATCCGTCCCTCATAATAGCCCGCCTTACCATCCATAGAGATCGAGCGCATATTGACCCGTAGCACATTCGTCAAGACATTCGTCAAACGCTGAACAACCCCAATATCATCAATACCATTGATAACCAAATCCGCTACAAACGAAGTACTAAAGGAACTGACCCACTCAGCTTTCATAACGCGATAGCCATACTTGGCCAGCATGTTATCGGCATTAGGACAAGTCATACGATGGATTTTAATTCCATCGTGCGTAGTTGTATAAGCAAACACATTATCTCCTTGAACTGGCCTACAACAGCTTGCTAATGAATAAGCTAAGTGCTCCGCTGATTCGCCATTAATCATGAGGCGAGGTTTGCCCGTCCCCTTTCTAGCAATATCAACCGCCGTGTTTTTTACCTCCCGTTTAACCTTAGTTGGATCAACAACTTCAATGAGCATAAGTTTCCCATTCTCTACCGTAAAATCCTTCAATTTGGTAATAGAGAGCTGTTCCGTATAAAGCCCATGGAATAAATCCAAGTGCGATTTTACTTGATAATGCTTGGCCAATCTATCCATGTTTTCGGGCGTAAAATCCGCTTTTATCTTGCGCATTTTACGTTGCAATGTCTCCTTGCCAAATTCAGCCAACTTCTTCTTATCTTCCTTGAGTGCTGTTCGGATTTTTGATTTTGCCTTACCTGTGAAGACAAACTGTAGCCAACTTTCACTAGGTTTTTGATTCTTAGAAGTAACAACCTTCAGGCGATCCCCATTCTTAAGCTTATAGCTCATAGGAACCTGACGTTCATCGACTTTGATACCAATGCAACGACAACCGACCTCACTATGAATATCAAATGCAAAATCCAAGCCCGTAGCGCCTTTGGGAAAGGTACGCATTTCACCTTTTGGGGTAAACACATAAACTTCCTCTGCAAATAAATTACTACGAAAATCATTCAAGAAATCAATGGCATCATCAACAGGATTTTCCAGCATTTCGCGTACGCGGGCAAACCACGTATCGTACACATTATCTTCGAGTTGTCCCTTGTATTTCCAGTGAGCTGCAAATCCTTTTTCCGCGATTTCATCCATACGCTCACTACGAATCTGTACCTCAACGAATTTTCCCTTTGGTCCTACAACTGTAGTATGCAAAGATTCATAACCATTTGACTTAGGTGTTGAAATCCAGTCTTTTAGACGTTCAGGGATAGGCTTGTGGAAATCGGTAATAATAGAATAAATCTGCCAGCAAACGAATTTTTCTTGCTTAATGGGAATATCAACAATAATACGAATGGCAAAGAGGTCATAAATCTGTTCAAAAGCAACCTTTTTCTTCTTGATTTTATTGGCTATAGAGAAAATGGATTTCGCTCTACCTGAAATTCGATACTTAATGTCCAATTTATCTAGCTCTTCCTTGATCGGTTGCATAAACGAATTGACGTATCGCATTCGTCCTTTCTTCGTCTCCTTAAGTTTTTGAGCGACATGCTGATACGTATCAGGCTCTGTGATTTTCATGCACAAATCCTCAAACTCCGTTTTCATCGCATAAAGCCCCAATCGGTGAGCCAAAGGCCCATAAATAAATGCCGTTTCAGAAGCAATTTTCAGTTGTTTATGCTGCGGCATTGAGCCAAGCGTTCGCATATTATGTAAGCGATCCGCCATTTTTATTAAAACCACACGCACATCTTCGCTTAGCGTCCGAAGGATTTTACGAAAGTTATGTGCTTGAGGACTAGCGACATCAAAGAGATTATCCATCTTCGTCAAGCCATCCACAATCCGAGTGATTTTCGGTCCAAATATCTTATTGATTTCATCCAGCGAAATTTCCGTATCTTCTACAACATCATGGAGTAGCGCCGCTACGATAGCCGTAGGGCCAAGACCAACCTCCTGAGCACAAATCCGCGCTACTTCAATTGGATGTAGAATATAAGGTTCTCCCGACTTGCGCCGCTGCGATTTATGGGCATCTACAGCTATCTCGTAAGCATTACGGATATTCTTACGATCCTGATCGTCCATATCCGATTGGATAGAACGCAAAAGCTTGCGATATGCTCGCTGTATTAGCTGTAATTCCTGCTTGTCCTTTACTGTTGATGAATCCATGTCTTTTCGTAATCGGTATAAATTTGCCTAAGGGCTTGTTAATGAATCCTCTTATCTTTTACGTAAGGTCTTCTTAAAAGTTCATACTAACTGAACCAAGCTACTAATATACTATTTTTTCAAAGAAAGAAACAACTTGACAAGGAAAAGTTTAGAAAGGAGAAAAGACCAAGAATTTACCCCAATACCTAAAAATGATGAAGAGAACTGACAAAGCCAGAACCAAGGAAAAAGTGTTTAGCTTATGTGTCTAAAAAAGGTCTACGACCTCCTTGTAAATCTCTAGTCCATCAGGTTATGCTTATATGTTCTTAAAAGGTCTACGACCTTACTTATATGCCCTTTTTAGTCCAATTTAATTACGCCAAAACTTATATGCTCTTATATACCTTATGTGGTTCAAAACCCGCCAAAACACTCCCCCCCAACTCATTCCCGATAAAAAATCCAATAATTAGAAGCCTTCAACGTATGCGAC
>JAHDHB010000148.1 GCA_020631545.1 Saprospiraceae bacterium
ATGACGATCCTGTTAGAGTTCCTATTCAGACGCTTCCTATAAATAACAGATAAGTCGTAGAACTGGAGATGTAAGCTGGGGTATATAAGCCCTAGTCAACGGAAACCGAACCCCATTTAAGCAAACTATTTCCCCACTCCTTAACAACAGGAGCATTATTAACCTTTTAAATTTTTATAAAATGAAGAAGCTATCATTTGAAGCACTATCTGCGATGTCAGAAAAAGTAGCCAACAACGCGTTATTAGAGCAAATTTCTGGAGGAACAGAAAATGACTGTCATGACGATCCTGTTAGAGTTCCTATTCAGACGCTTCCTATAAATAACAGATAAGTTGTAGAAATAGAGATGTAAGCTGGGGCGGATAAGCCTCGGTTTTGATAATTAGCTATTTTTATAGACAGGAAATCAATACTTTGGTTTCCTGTCACTTCTACTATGAAAAAATAAGGGATAATAAGTTCGTAAGACGTTAATATTGTTCTCTTGTGTAACTTGATTCTATTTTTCCTTGAACTGCTAATCGTTCTTTAGAGTCAACTCTAGGCCTAAATATTCATCACAATTCTAACATATTTCATCCATGATAAATTCTAATCTCGAACTTAAAATTGAATTGGATATTGCTGATGCAAAAAACAATTATTCTGATTTAGCAAACGTCATTCGGTTGTTAATTTACAAGCAATCTCCTGAATTGTATCGTGCTTATGAAGACAAAGAGGATGATTTCTTTATGAATCCATTATTCTTTGCTTTTTTTAATAATACAACAATTGAAAAAAATAGTGAAAATCTGGAAGAAGTATTAAAAAATAATTACAAATTTAAAAAGTGCAAGAATCATAATTTTGCATTACTAGAAGAAATTCCTTCTTTTTTACAAGAATACTTTTTTGAATTTTATCGAGGAACTATAACAAACCCTAATCCTGATTTTTCCTTGACTCCAAGCTATTTCCCTTTGGTGGAAGATGCTTTAGATACGATTAAAAAGTACCTGCCCCATTATTATGAAGAATTATTGCTTTCTAATAAATTTTTAATCTTACACAATAATAACAAGATTATTAATTTTGTTAGTAAGAAAACTAGTGGATTATTATATTTCTCGACTGTGCCAGGCATGTCTCAAGTCCATTTTATAGAAGAGTTTGTTCATCAAGGAATTCACAACTATTTTAATTTATTTTTACACGATAAGAGGGACCATTTTATCGGTAATCCACGCGAGATCGCTATGTCCGTATTTAACAATAACAAGGAGGATTATCGAAGTTTTATGTCGGCTTTTCATGGACTATTGACCGTAGCAAAACGCTTAGAATTATTTCGAAAACTCCTAGTGCAAGAAATTTTTGAAGGGAAGGAAAAGCACGAATTAGTTGGGCGGTATGCGGATCAATTGGTTCGATTTTCAGGGTTGGGCATTCATAAGTTGGATTTGAGTAAGGCATGTACACAAAAAGGTATTGATTTGTTTAATACAGTCTATCAAACCGCTCAACGGTATCTAGAGCTAGACGGATATTTGATGGAAGAATTTGATCTTAGCTTTAGAGATATTGATTTTTATTATTCTGATTTTGAAAAACACAATCCTTTTGCTACTTTTGAGCTAACGAAGACCTACAATTTCAATAAACTATAAACTATTCTTTATGAGAGTTCTTTTCTGCTTGCTTTTGATGATTTTTACCCCTTTTTTGGGTTTAGCACAAGAATCTAAATTAGTCATTACCAATACGACGATTATTCCTATGCACGTCAATCAGACGTATGCCAATCGGGATGTTTTTATGGAAGATGGAAAAATTGTTTCTATCAAAAAACATGATGATAAGGCGCCTGTTGTAGAAGGATATAAAGTTGTAGATGGCAGTGGAAAGTATCTCTTGCCGGGTTTTGCGGATGCCCATGCCCATCTTCCTAGTGAAGAGGATGTTGCCCCTTATTTGTGGATGAATCTAGTGAATGGTGTTACTGCTGTTCGTTCTATGCGAGGAAAAGATTGGCATTTAGAACTGAGGGAAAAAATAGATAATGGATTGACGGCCCCAAAGTTGTTTTTATCCGCTCCCGCTATCAGTAGAAGAGATAGTTTTTCACAGTCTAGTGCTGATGAACTTATCGGAAAGTATAAAGAAGACGGCTATGATTTTGTCAAAGTTTTGAGCGTTAAAGACAAAGAAACTTTTGATATGATCACAACGGCCTCCAAAAAACACGGTTTCTTCATGGCAGGCCACTGTCCTAGAAATGTGGGGATTTTCAACCTCAGTAAGACCCAAAATTATCATAGCATCGAGCATCTAGGAGGCCTTTTTGCCTTGCCCGATAGAGAAACACTGCTACGAGGTATCGAAGAAACGATTGCTAATAACGTCTTTCATTCCGCTACTTTAGATTGGTATTATACAGGACAAGTCGTGGAAGATGAGCTTAGAAAACGGGACGGTGTCGCTTATTTGCCCAAGGAGAAAATTAAGAAATGGGAAACCAAGATTGAGAGCTACTACAAAAAATCGGATGAAGAGAAACGTGTAGCAGACAGAGCGAAAAGCAAGAAGAAATTTGATGCCCGTTTATCCTATTTGAGTCTAGTTTATCGCCAAGGAGGTTCCTTACTCGTAAGCCCTGATGCTTCTGGTATTTATAGCGTTCCGGGTTATGGAATGCATACGGAAATGCAACATTTTGCCCAAGCAGATATTTCTAATTATGACATTTTGAAATCTGCTTGTTATAATATGGCAGTCATGTTTGAGCAAGAAAAGGAATGGGGAACGATTAAAGAAGGTGTAAATGCTGACTTGGTCTTACTCTCCAAAAATCCTTTAACCGATATTAAAAACACGGATTCTGTCGTAGGAATTGTCCTAAATGGAGCCTATTTGACCAAAGAATTTATGGAAGGTGAACTCAAAAAGGCGGCAAAGAAGAAGAAAAAGAAGTGAGGGGGAATACTTTGTATGGTTACCTTAATGAAAAGAGGGGAGCGCCGGTTGTCGTTTTTATGCCAATGAAGCCCTAATTTTTCTGAAACCGTAGGAGGAATCCTTTATGGTTACTCTTTTAATAACAGGAGTTGTTCGTTTTTCGAGGATTGAAAGTTCACGTTTTCCACGCTCAATTCTCGCCAAAACGATAACTCCCAATTCGTAATTCGTCATTCCTAATTCCCGAAAACTAATGGCGTAGCTATCTTATGTCTTTTATCGGTTAGCCCCTTTGAGGGACAGCGATAAAAACAATACTGAAAAAACCATGAAGAAGAAATTTCCATTTTATAGACAGATTGACCAAAAGGATTGCGGGCCTACCTGCCTTCGGATGATCGCGAAGTATCATGGAAAACACTATTCGCGAGAGCATTTGCGTGAGAAAGCACACATCACCAAGCAAGGGGTGACGATGGCTGGAATAGCGGAAGCGGCTGAAGAAATAGGATTTCGAACGCTTGGTTTGAGAATAACGCCCAAGGTACTTTTTGAGCAAATTCCTCTTCCCTGCGTTATTCCTTGGCGGCAAAAGCATTTTGTGGTCTTAACCGAGACAAACAAAAAACAGGTGATGGTTGCCGATCCTGCTTTTGGTATGGTCAAATACACCAAGGAAGAGTTTGTCGGAGGTTGGTTCAACGAAGCAAAATTAGATTCCAATTTTGTTTTGGTGCTAGATCCTACCCCTGATTTTTATACTAAGGGAGACGAAAAGGAAAAGAAATCCAACTTCTTATTTCTACTTCCTTACTTCAAGACGCATAAAAAAATTCTATTTCATATCTTTTTAGGGCTGACCGTTGGGCTTGTCCTACAGTTTGCGATGCCCTTCTTAATGCAATCCATTGTCGATTATGGCGTGCATTATCAGAGTATTAGCTTTATTTATTTAATACTGATTGCTCAGATAGTACTCTTCTTATCGGCTACTTCCTTGCGCATTATTCGAGATTGGTTGATTTTGCATATGACCAGCAGGATTAACATAAAAATGGTCTCCGATTTCCTATTAAAGATCCTAAATCTCCCTCTAAGTTATTTCGAAACACGAAATATGGGAGAGCATATGCAGCGCATTCGGGATCATACAAGGGTACAAAATTTCTTATCTGCAACAACACTGAGTACGCTTTTTTCATTTATAACACTTATTGTATTCAGTTTCATTTTATGGTATTACAATCCAACGATATTCCTTGTCTTTTTGATAGGATCGATTATTTTTATCCTTTGGTCTTCCTTCTTCTTGAAAAGAAGAGAAATCTTGGATTTCAAACGTTTTGATAAACTCTCGGACAACGATTCTTCCATTGTACAGATCATTTCTGGAGTCAATGAGATAAAAATAAATAACTCCAAGCTCAAACAGCGATGGAAGTGGGAAAACATCCAAGTACAATTGTTTAACCTCTCCATTGAAAGCCTAGCACTTTCGCAGTCTCAAGCCATTGGAGCTCGGGTTATTAATGAACTGAAAAACTTGTTTATCACCTTCTTAGCTGCAAAAGCTGTTGTAGAAGGAAGCATGACACTAGGGATGATGGTTTCTGTGCAATACATCATTGGTCAGCTAAATGGCCCGCTTACGGGATTTATTACCTTCCTACAAACGGGGCAGGATGCGAAAATTAGTCTTGAACGATTAGCGCAGGTTCACAACAAAGAAAATGAGGATGAGGCCAAAGACAATAAGACGAAACATCTTCCTAGTAATAAAACAATTAATATCGAAAATCTGTCGTTTCAATATGGAGGAAAGAGCTCGCCTTTTGTTCTAAAAAATCTAAACCTTTCGATTCCAGCAGGAAAAACAACGGCTATTGTTGGAGCTAGTGGAAGCGGAAAAACAACCTTGCTAAAATTGCTCCTTAAGTTTGTCAAGCCTACAGCAGGGCAAATCAAGATCGAAGATACTCCACTCCAAGCGATTCATTCCGATTTTTGGCGTTCCAATTGTGGGGCGGTGCTACAGGATGGCTATATGTTTAATGATACCATAGGAGGGAATATTGCGGAATCTGAACAGTCTGGAACGATAGACCGTCAACGTCTTTATACTGCTGCACACGTAGCTAATATTGAACAGCATATCGAACGTCTGCCTAATGGCTATGACACCTTAGTCGGTCATTCAGGTATTCGATTGAGCGGAGGACAAGAACAGCGGATTTATATCGCGCGTGCGATTTATAAAGACCCTAGTTATTTATTTTTCGATGAAGCCACCTCGGCCTTGGATGCGAATAATGAAAAGGTGATTGTCAATCGTTTGAATGAATTTCTCCAAGAGAAAACCGTCGTTGTTATCGCACATCGATTGAGTACGGTGAAAAATGCCGATCAAATTATTGTATTAGAAGCAGGAGAAATCGTCGAAAAAGGAACGCATGAAGAACTCACCGAATTGAGAGGCAAGTACTATGAATTAGTTAAGAACCAACTAGAACTCGGCAGCTAATGGCACAACTAGAAAACAGCAAAAAACTACAACAGTTTAACGTTTATAGCGAAGAAGTGCGAGAAGTGTTGTCTACGCCTCCTTCTTCCTTGTATTTTTGGGGGACGACAATCGTTACCTCCGTTGTGGGGGTACTCCTTTTCGTCAGCTACCTTGTCAAATTTCCTGATGTTTTAAAATCGGAAGCTGTCATTACTACCCAAAAAGCGCCCTTGACCTTGTTGGCGAAAAGCAATGGTATCCTCAAGCACGTGTATGTCGAAGATAATGAAATCGTAGAACCTAAAACCTTATTAGCAGAGATATCTAGTAATATTGAAAACCAAGATATTGATATCCTTGATCAATTTATCACCACTTTTCAAGATAAATACAAAGGTCAGAAGATTTCTTTTCCTGAAGGCTTGCAAATCGGCGAATTTGCGATTGACTATGCCGCGCTAAAAACGGCTTACAACATATACTATAACGCCAAAAAACATCTTCCAGAGGCCAAAACGATAGCAAAAATTGAAAAACAATTAAGCGTTTACTACGACTTAAGAGACAACTTGGATACCCAAGCACAGCTAAGGGATGAACAACTGTCGCTTTCTCAAAAAAATCTGGCTAGGCAAAAAGCTTTATTAGATGATGGAATTATCGCTTTATCTGAATTTGAAACGAATAAACAAACCCTTTTAGAAGGAAAACGTTCTAAGGAAACCTCTAATTATCAATTACTTGATCTTGAGCTTAGCATCACCGATTTGGAGCGCCAAATACAAATCTTAACCAACACAGAAACCGTTAATTTCCTAGGGTATGACAATCAAATCATAGAACTATGCAATAGCCTAAATGCTAGAATAAAAATTTGGAAAGAAGCACACCTCATTATCGCTCCCTTTAGTGGTACAATTTCTTATCTAAGTTATTTGCAGGAGAACCAACATGTTAAGAATGAGCAAAAACTCTTTGCCTTGAGCCCCGATAGTTCGGCGCTGATCGTTCGGGGCAATCTGCCCATCATCAAATCAGGTAAAGTAAAAAAAGGACAAAAGGTCATTATTCGAGTACCCGCTTATCCAGAACAGGAGTACGGTTTTTTAAATGGTCGGGTAGAAAATATTTCCCTCATGCAAGTAGAAAAAGGCTATATGGTTGACATTTCCTTAGAAAATGGCCTAGAAACTACCTACGGCATTGCCCTCGCTTACAAACCCAACATGCAAGTAAATGCAGAAATCATCACCGAAGATATTCGCCTTATAGAGCGCATCTTCTACGAAATTCGAGCCATTTTTGTGCAATGATATGAGCTTTAGTCGAAAAGTTATATCGGTGACAGTCAGAATTACCTTTTGGATTAGCTAAAGGAATAAATAAATGTCACAATTTTATTAAATAGTAAGGAAATGACTATCCATAAGCCCTTTGTATGAAATGAACAGTGGGAATACCTGTTTTAAAGTTGAAATATTGTTTATTAGGATGGAATGTAGTGTGAATTTTCATTACGTTACTGATTTTTGTTTTTAAATATTAGCTATTCGTTTTATTGGGGAAATTATTTTTTCAGAAAATAAAAGAAATTCTGTGTAATACCTGTCACTTTTTTTATTTTTACAGTCTAGGAATACCGATTTCTATAGTAAATGAAAAGCCTCATCAACTTTATATCGTAGTTTATTTGTTTTGTCATTGCTATTTACCTTGATTTTTTATGGACTTTACATGCACATAACAATCGGTGTTTATTTTTGAGTCGAAATTTCCTCATACCCAATCAAAATCTACCTGCTAATGCAAAGAACATTTACCCAATTCCTCTTTTTCCTTTTCTTCTCATGTGCTTGGATGCCTTATAGCCAAGCACAAGTCCTTTTAAATGAGCTCTCTCCCGATTCGGGAATGAGTGATGGTGCCAATGATGGTATCGTTGAATTAATTAATGCTGGTGCTGCTGCTGCGGATATTGGCTGCATGGTACTTTCTAATGGAGAATGGACGGTTACCATTCCTGATGGTACCATGCTCGCCGCTGGTGAAGTTTTTCTTATCGGTTGTTCTGACAACTCTACCGCTTCTTCGGTAGAAGGATTGACTTGTGACCGCTGCGATTTTGCAGGCTTAGCCCTTGACCTTGATGTTTGTACGAATACGGCTGCCATTACCCCTGGTTCAGGTAGCGACCTTACGCTTGATAATGAAAACTCTACAGATGGTGACCAAGTCGCTTTATTTGATGAAAGTGGCAATATTCTAGATGCCGTTATGTGGACTACAGGTTCCCATGTAACTGGAGGCTCTGATGTCGATCTTACGGCCAACGGTGCTGAAACTGTAACGGCTCCTAATGATGGCGCTGCTTGTAATCATGTGAATCCTTTTACTTTACCCGTACCCGCTGATGCTGCTTGGACTCAATTGACAGATTTTATACGCGGTTGTAACACTTCCTATATCAGAGATATTGGTAGTACAGGAACGGGAGCCGCAGGGGCGTGGAGTGTAACTAACCACCCTAATCCTGGGCAAGCCAATGATGCGCCTGCCTTCGATTTCTCCATTTCTGCAACGGAGCTTTGCGGCCCTGGAACGGTGACGGTTACAGCAGAGATTTACAACTATCAAAATGTACAACCAACCATTTTTGACATCGCTAACAAGTACGGCTCTTACATCAAAGATGAAACGGGCACTATCATCGCTTGGCCTAGCATCTCTTCTTCGAATGGTACGACTACACTCTCATACACTTCGGGTATCCTAGCCGCAGGCACTTATACCTTTGTTGCTCAATGGGATGATTATACCGAAGGTTGCTGTGGTTCCACCTCTCCGACAAGTGGAAACGAATGCTATGAGCGTCAAAAATTTACAGTAACGGTCTCCGAGCCTATGGCACTATCGGGAACAGATGCTATCGTTTGTCCTGCTGATTTTGAGTTAGGTCAAGTTGACCTCAGTACATTAGTAACAGGAGGTGGAAACAACACTTACGAACTTTTTGACAATGGAGTATCTCAAGGCTCTAGCGCTACTGGAGTATTTACGATCTTGGATACCTACACGGGACCTATTACCGCTGTAGCAACAAATGGTACGGCTTGCGGTTTAGCAAACATCAACTTTACAATAGATAATTCTTGTCGTCTTTTACCGCCTTGTCCAATGATTACCTCAAGCAGTTTTTTGAAAAATGGTGCAGCTTGTGGTAGCAGTGGTGGTTCTTTCTCAAGTACAACGTGCCCGTTAGATCCTGGTACTATTGCTTTTGTCGGTTATAATGCTGATGGTACGGATACTTACTCCTTCCTCGTTCTTGGAGACATTGATGCGGGGACAACCATTTCTTTTACAGATAATCGCTTCAATGGTACAGTACTACTAGCAAACGAAAGTACACAAAGTTGGACGGCTCCTGCGGGAGGCGTAAGTGCTGGTACTATTGTAACTATCACAGGTAATGTTCCTACAGTAGGAACAGTTACTGGATCTACGGCTCTAGGATTAGCTGCTGGAGGTGACCAAATAATTGCCTATTGTGGAACTGCTGCGACTCCTACGTTTGTTGCTGCTATCAATAATGAAGGTGCTGCGATATGGCAAGCGACGACAGTAGAAACGAATAATGCATCGGCACTACCTACTGGGCTAACGGACGGGACAACTGCTGTAGCTTTAAATGAAGTGGACAATGCTGCTTTTGGTTGTGCTGGAGGAGCAGTTTCCGGCTCTCCTGCTGATATCTTAGCCATGATAAACAATACGGCTAATTGGACAATTACTGATGATGCCGCTGCTGTGGCTTTGCCTGCTTGTACTTATACTATAAACGCTGCACCACCGATGCCTTGTATGGCTTGCCCTGGTGATGAAATTACCATGTCTGTGGATGGAACGGATCTTCCTGCTGGAGGAACCATTGACTTTTATATGACGACGGCTAGTACGGATTTAATGGCCTACAGTGCTAGTACAGCAGGGACATTGATCGGGAGTATTGACATTCCTGCTGCTGCTGCTGTCGTTTGTGATCCTGCTGGAGGCATTGTCATTAATGAAGTTGGTTCAAGACCTTCTTCAGGTGATGCTGGTGGTGGTGGTGAATATATCGAATTGAAGAACACAAGCTGTTCAGCTATTGACATAGGTTGTATGGTGCTTTCTGATGGCGATTGGACTTTTGTTATTCCTGATGGTGTTATGCTTGGCTCCCTTGAGTTTTACGTTATTGGTGCTAGTGCTGCTGTTCCTAATGTCGATTTAATCGGCCATGACGGTGTCGCTCCAAATCCCAATACTGCTGGAAGCAACAGTGCATCGAACATTCTAAACTTTACGAATGGAACGGAACAAGTTGTTTTATTTGCAGATGACCGCAGTATTATAGACGCCATAGAGTGGGGAGGTGGTCAATCACTTCCAGCTACCCTTACGCCTACTACGGTTACAGGATGCAGTACAGCGGATGTTACCTTGCCAATCATCGATCCTGCTACCTATACATCGGCTAGTACGCCTTCTTCTCCTGGTGAAAGTATCAGCTTAAATGAAGCAGGAAGCTTAGTTTCGCTTGCTGAAACGCCTGGTGTAGAGAATTTTATGCCTAGTGTTCCTCCTCCTGCGCCAATCATCTATACTATACCGGAATCACTTTGCAACCAAGGGCCACAATTCATCCGTGGTATTATAAATCCATTTGTTGAAGATTCTCCTACAGGGTGTAATGAAGTAGACCCGACCTCTGCAACGGTAGAATTTGAATTTTCTGTCGCTTGTACAGAGGTTATGCTTAGTGGAGATGCGGTTTCTTGTACGGCTCCTGTCGCTGTAGACTTAGCCTTCATGGCAGGAGCGACGGGAATGGACTACACCGTTACCTTGCTCAATAATACGACAATGACCACAGAAGTCATTGCTTTGACCAATGTAACTATTCCTGGCACAGAAACACTTGATTTGACGTCCACAGGCGAATACACTGTTCAATCTGTCGTACCTGCTATGGGATGTGATGCGAATGTATCAGGAACGGCAGATATCGCCATTTCCGATTCACCAGTTTATAGCATAGCCTCTACAGCAGGGGCTTCCTGCGAAGGGGGCGTTTACGAAGTGGTACTTACTTTTGACAATGTAGAATTTCCTGTTGAATTTGAGTATACGATTGATGGAGGAACGCCAATCGCTGGGGTAGCGAATACCTCTCCATTTATTTTATTGACTTCGATGACAGGAGATTATGAAGTAACTACGGCAACAGATGGAATTGGTTGCCCTTTTACTACACCCGGTATTGTTTCCATCGTCCCTCCTGTATGTACAGGCTCTATTTCAGGAAATGTATGGTATGATGGTACCATAGACGTTGGTGATGGCGTCAATACTGCTGAACCTGCTGCTCCAGGAGTAGTTGTCAATTTATTTTCAGCCAATGGAACCTTCGTCGGAACGACGACTACGGATGCCAATGGAGACTATTCCTTTACAGGCGTAGCCCCTGGTGATTATTATGTCGAATTTGAATATCCTATCGGTTACGAAGCGGCTCCTACTGTAGGTGCTGGCCCTGGCGTTGACGGTAGTGATGTCATTCCGACAGGTGCTAGTGGCGTAGACCAAACTTTATTGACCTTGGATGATGTGCCTGGTGGCCAAACGGCTGTATTCTCTTTGTTGGACAACTGTTTTGCTCCTTGTGATGTCGTTGGGATAGATGCAGGGATTGTAGGTCCAATGCCTCTACCTATTGAGCTAGTTGATTTTACAGCAACTAAGCGTGATGCCAATGTTTTGTTGGAATGGTCTACAGCGCTTGAAATCAACAACGACAAATACATCATTGAGCGCAGTAACAATGGAGAAGATTTTACCATGATAGGAGCCGTACAAGGAGCTGGAAATTCTAGTACGACAAATAACTACAGTTATGTAGATGAAAGACCATTTTTTGGCATAAACTACTATCGCTTACGTCAAGTAGATTTTGATGGTAGTTCAACACTTTCTCAAGTAGAAGTTGTTCGTTTCGAAACGGAATCCATCGAAATGGTCATTGCGCCAAATCCTTCTTCTGATTACACTTACGTGAACCTTACCAAGGGCTTAGAGCAAGAAGCTACGCTAGAGGTTTTCAATGTCCTAGGCGCAAGAGTAGGTCAAGTACTTATAGACCAAGACCAAATGATTCAGCGTCTAAATATCAATTTCCTTCCAAACGGTACTTACTTCGTCCGTTTGCAAGTAGGCGATAAATTACTGACTCAAAAAATTGTAAAAGCGCAATAAGCGTTGACGTTTTTTAGCAATTTTTTACAAAAATCCCTCCGTCATTCATTTGGCAGAGGGATTTTTGACTTTCTACAAAACGTTAAAAATCTTTGCATGTCTGAGGGCAATTACTGAAACAGACATCGTTTAATTTTTATGAGAGCTCACGCCAAGGACAACTCTTAACTACTAACTCTTAACTTTTAACTACAAACGTTTAACTCCG
>JAHDHB010000149.1 GCA_020631545.1 Saprospiraceae bacterium
GTATCTCCTAAAGATACTTTTTGTCTAAATTGGAGACTTCCATCTACTTTCTATTAGACAAGGCTACAATGTAGGAGGGTAAATAATATGGTGTTTTTGTTTCTTTTAATCGGAAAGCTTGCATCTCTAGGTGCCCAAGGAATCATATTGTAGCTAAAAAAACTTAAATAATATTGGAAAAATCTCCCCGAATAGTGCCACTCATTCTTTATTCGTATGCTTCACCTCAGTATTCCTCCTTATAACTTCAATCAAACCTTAAATGGCCACTCTTTATCCTTCAGTTCCTTATATACGGCCTTACTCAGTTCTGAGATTCCACAAAATGCAAAAGAATAAGCGTGTTAAATTTTAGACACCCTTACCTTCTTCTTCTTCAGTCGTTTGTTATTTACTAAGGGAATTAAATCACTTACTTTATTTTTTTTGACAGCGACAAAGGCATATTCCTGCTGAAGTTCTATGATCCCTAGATCTTCTTTGCTTAGTTTTCCCTGTTTAAAGAATAAACCAGCAATGTCCCCTTTAGATATCTTATCCCTTCGTCCTCCCGAAATGAATAAGGTTTCCCAAGGAGAAGGTGTGGGAATAGGAGCATCTTGAAGGATTTCTATTTCACGCGATTTGATAAAATCAGGTAACGCTTGGACTTCCCATTGTAAGACATAGGCCGTTCCTTCGCTATTCATTCGTGCAGTACGACCATTTCTATGTGTGAACTCTTGACTCCTAGGAGGAAGTTGATAGTGTAAGATGAATTTCAATTCAGGAACATCAATTCCCCTAGCAGCGAGGTCGGTAGCGATAAGCAGTTGATGCGTTCCATTTCGGAATTTTAAGAGGGCACGTTCTCTGTCTTTTTGCTCCATTCCACCGTGAAAACAACCATGGGAAATTCCTTTTTTACTTAGAAAATGGCTCACCCGATGAATGGAATCCTTGAAATTACAAAAAACGATACCAGGTTGATTTCCAATATGACTAAGTGCTTTTACAAGCGTCTCTAGCTTATCTTTTTCAGGAGAATGGATCGTTCTAATCTGGAGTTGCGCCACACCATCAGCTAGGTAGTTGATGATTTTCGGCTTTTTCAAACCAACAAATTCAGGAAAATGGCCATCATGTGAAGCAGAGGTCAGTATTTTTTTCTTAAGCGCAGGCAAAAAGGAAAGAATTTCGCTCATTTCTTCTTCAAAACCAATCTCTAAAGACTTGTCAAATTCATCAAGGACTAGCGTTTTTATCTCCTCTGTAGGAAAAGTTTCACTTCGAAGATGTGCAGCGACTCTTCCAGGTGTACCAATAAGAATGGCCGGACGGTGATTTAAGGCTAACTTGTCTTTATAAAAGGCATGACCCCCATAAACTGCATTGCTTTTAAACCCTGCGCCCATTTCACGTACAACATGGGCTATCTGAATGGCCAATTCTCTAGTAGGAACGATAATCAAACCTTGTACCTCCTTACAATTGGCGTCTAATTCTGCAATAATAGGAAGCAGAAAGGCCAACGTTTTACCTGTCCCAGTGGGCGAAAGTACAACGACTTCCGGATAGGCATGAATGGTGCTTTTCGCCTCTTCTTGCATGGGATTCAGTTGGGCAATCTTCAACTTGTTCAAAATATCCCGTTGATTCTTAATGGTACTTGACATGAGGCAAAGTTACGGCGTATTTTAGATATTTACTCCACCAATTCATAATCAATAGCTAATTTTCGAAGAGCACGATAAGCAGAACTGGTCGTTTTTCCAGTAACTTCAATGTCTATAGGCGAACCATCCAACAAAATATTGGTCAATTCTACTGCCAAAGCGTTATCCATTCCATCTGCAATATCTTCCAGCATTTTAGTTATACCACGTCTATTGGGCTTTGGGGCATTACAAGAAAGTAGTTGAATTTTCATAAGTCATTGTTTTATCACGTAATGTACGAAAAAAATTTGGTGTATCTTTTCACTCAAAAAAATAGGACAAAAGCGCTACCTCCTAAGCCTTAGGTTGTATTCCATTTATCCCTCCGTCAGGTCTAAGCCAGAACCAAGTAGAGGGTAGAAAGTAGAGCGTAGAGAGACTATTCTCACAGCGAGCTTAGATTTTTCGAAGAAAAATCTCCCGAAAGCTTTCGGACTCTTCTACCTTCTACTCCCGATAGCTATCGCGGACTACAAATTTTCTGTCCAAAATGTGCAGAAAATTTTGCCCAATGGCCTAGATAATAGTTCCACTCAACAATATTAGAATTGCAGGAAAATTATTTCGACCAAATACGTTGAAAAAAATTAGTGTAATTTTTTCAATTAAATTTAGTAAATAATTTGCGTACAACCAAAATAATCTTTATCTTTGAATTGTATTAAGAACAAGAATTGCAAAGCTGTTATTATTCCAAACCAATCGTTAAGTCTTTGTTATTCTATCTAATACAACTAATTTAGGACAATACACTAGGTCAATTATTGATGCTGATTAATTTTATGATTGCGCAAAATGATTACAAGCCTATTAAACACCTAAGCATTGATTAAAGCAAATTAGTGATCAATAGGTTGGCTTAGTTTTGTTCTAAAATACCTTACTAACGGCTTAGCCGTTTTAACTATAGCCAGTTTTCTTCAATCCTTAAAACGTCCCAGACTATGACGCGATTGAATCTAAAAAATTCGAGAAAGATTATCTTGATTTGTAACGCGATTACAAACAAACAACTTATTCGTTTTACCTACAATGGTAAAGAACGTTTGGCCGAACCTTATGTAATTGGCCAACATACGACATCTAACAACTTTCTGATTCGTGCGTGGGAATGTACGAACGGTGTCGTGGAAAAAACGACTGAAAATCGTAAGCTATTCAGTATTACGAAGATTGAAAATCTCACGATGGAGTCTAAGGCTTTTTTCCCTAGGGTCGGAAAATTTAAATCGGTAGACAAGCATATCCGAAAACCTCTTTGTGCCCTATTTTCGGATGTCATGCCCTCCGTAGCCATCGGTTAAGCAAAAGGCAAGTCGCAATATCTATCGGGATTTATCTTTTGTCAAAAATAGCGTGAATTGCCTCACGATTTCGTTTTTGAAAGTAACCTAAAAGTTCGCCCATCGGCATCTATTTCCAACGTGCTTTACCTGTTATCCTTCCATTTAGGGTATTTTGCCGTGGGCGAACTTGTATTTCTCTGAAGAGAATTCGATCTAAAAAACAAAGGATTGCATAATTCGATTTCAGGGAGAAATTGGTAAGCCTTGGTGTTTAAGTAAAACTGAAAGCTATCCGCTCCAAAATACATTCATTTTTAGGATTGAAAATGAGTGACATTGCATTTTTATTAAAAAAACACCCATAAAACACTCATTTAATCGTCATTTTCCATAGAAAACGAGAATTTTGCTAAAAAACTAGTCCATTTATTGAAAAATAAAAGACACTTTTCAAACATTTTATTTAATTTTGTGATCCACACTAAATAATTTACACTTGTTTGCTTCTTTTCCCTTAAATCCCTATTAATAGGGCTTTGGCTAAACTTTTTTAAAAAGAGTTTGTTCAAAGAGTAACATGAAAAATGGAAACACAAAGCAATATTTACCAAAACGAACCAGTTTGGCAATTTACTCGATCAGAGATCTAGAACAGATTTCTGGGATAAAGGCACATACGATTCGGGCATGGGAGCAGCGGTATAAAATTTTAACACCTCAACGCACCAGCACAAATATCCGCTATTATACGGATGAAAATTTAAAGTATCTTTTAAATATTTCTTTGTTAAACAAGAATGGCATAAAGATCTCTAAGATCGCAAAAATGACCCAAAAAGAGATTGCTGCTAAAGTCTCTGCTATTTCCGAAGTTAATTTTGACCATGACAATCAACTAGATGCACTAACCATTTCTATGATTCAAATGGATGAACGCGTGTTTAGCCGCATCATCAATGCTGATATCAAGCAAATGGGATTTGAACGAACAATGATTGATGTCATTAATCCATTTCTTGAAAAATTAGGCTTACTTTGGTTGACGAGCTCCATTACACCTATCCATGAGCAGTTTATTACTTGTTTAATTCGACAAAAAATCATTTCGGCTATCGACCGCTTGGATCACCCTCGCTATCCTGAAGCCAAAAAGTTTTTAATCTTTCTTCCAGAAGGCGATCATCAAGAGCTTAGCCTTCTATTCCTTCACTACTTGCTCAAATCTCGAAAGCATTCCGTCGTTTATCTTGGTGGTGATGTATCTTGCGATGATTTATACCCCGCGATTGAAATACACAAACCTGATTTTATATTTACGATGCTTTCGCCCACCTACACTAAGCAATCTTGTCAATGTTTCGTGGATGGACTTTCCAACAAGATAAAAACAGCAACACTACTTTTATCCGGTTATATGGTCTCAAAAAGCCCTATCAATTTACCTAAAAACACTCGTGTCCTTGCGGATTTAGCTGATACGATCACCTTTTTAAATGATTTTGAAGCTAAGTAAAAATAAAGTTCTTTCCAAGTTAAACCCACACAACAATAGATTGATTATCAAATAATTAATCCAATACATCAACAAAAAAACAAGTCGCATCAACAAAAAATATAGCTTTGAAATAAAACCTTCCCCTACCCTATTTCCACGTAATATCGATAAAAATACATGGCTGAATTCGTACTTTTGCTAAATGCAATCAAAACGACAATTGTTTTTAAGTCATGTGGCTCAGACGAGTGAGCTTCCCATGATGCTAGAAGTAGAACGAGCGGAAGGGCTCTATTTGTACGATCCTAAAGGCAATGCTTACTTAGATCTCATAGCAGGAATAAGTGTAAGTAGTTTAGGCCATTGCCATCCTAGCGTCGTAAAAGCCGTGCAGCAACAGGCCGCAACGTTAATGCACCCAATGGTTTATGGCGAATTTATTGTTACGCCCCAAGTCGAGCTAGCCCATTTATTGAGTCAACACTTACCGACTACTCTCAACTCGGTCTATTTCACAAATTCTGGTAGTGAAGCGACTGAAGGAGCCATGAAACTAGCTAAAAGAATCACTGGTCGTTCGGAAATAATCTCCTCCTTCAATGCCTATCATGGTAGTACACAAGGAGCAATGAGCTTGAATAGCGATGAATATTTCACCCAACGTTATCGGCCATTGTTACCAGATATTCGCCATATTCGATTCAACCATGAAGAAGATTTGACCCAAATTTCTGAGAAAACGGCTTGTGTCATTATGGAAACGGTACAAGCGGAAGTCGGTGTACAAGCTCCCAAAAACGACTATCTTCAAAAGCTACGCCAGCGGTGCGATGAGGTAGGGGCTCTGCTTGTGCTGGATGAAATTCAAGTAGGTTATGGGCGTACAGGTACACTTTTTGCTTTTGAGCAATACGGCATAACGCCAGATATCTTACTGATAGCCAAAGCAATGGGAGGAGGAATGCCTATTGGTGCTTTTATCTCCTCTACAGAAAACATGAACCATTTTTCTTTTGATCCCCTACTAGGTCATCTAACTACTTTTGGCGGGCATCCTGTAGTTTGTGCCGCTGGTTTGGCGACCTTGAGGGAATTGACGGAAAAAGATTACATTTCGAAAGTCAAGGAGAAGGAAGCTCTCTTTCGTTCCTTGTTAAAGCATGAAGCCATCAAAGAAATTCGAAGTGCTGGTTTTTTAATGGCCATCGAATTGCCTAATTTTGAGTTTGTCCAAGCCGTTATCAAGGAGTGCATGGCCAATGGGCTCATCACCGATTGGTTCTTATTTAACAGCAAATGCATTCGAATAGCTCCTCCCTTAATCATTGAAGAAAAAGATATTCGCTTCGCATGCAAGGTTTTACTAAAGGCTATGAATAAAGCAAGTGAAACTACTTTAAGGGGCTGTTCTTAATCGCATGTTTAAAATTTTCATTAATTTAGAAGTTGTGAAGAACCCGTATTTTTACAAAATGTCCATCCTTTTTCTAGGAAGTTTATTCTTTTTGTCTAGTTGCAAAAAGGATAGATTGGCCTTGCTTGTGGTGGAACAACACACGCCTACTCAAGCAAGTGTACATGATATTGTCGTTATCGATGAAAATACTAGCTATGCTGTAGGAGGTGTACGTTGGGAACACGGAGAATATCTGCAAACCCACGATGGTGGAACAACTTGGTTGTCAGACACTTTAGCCAATAGCGAGCTAAATAACCTTTCTTTCCCCAATAACAATCACGGCTACATCGTAGGTTTTCGAACCAAGTATTTTCATAAAGATTTTTCTAGCACTAATAACTGGGAATTCAAGCAATTAGATACGCAGGAAGCCTTGCACGGCGTCGCCTTTTATGATGAAAATCTAGGCATTGCTGTTGGTGGTGGAAGCTTTCACACTGGACTTATTTTTCGCTTTAACAATAGTAATGGAATACCAGATACATTAATCTATCCGATTGAGCACGAAATGCGTGATGTTTGCTTTTTGGATGCCAATACCGCTATTGCTGTCGGCTATGGCATCGTTTTGAAATCAACGGATGGAGGTTTGAATTGGACACCCAACGCCATAGATGGCGATTTTTTCTATAGCGTCCACTTTCCTAATGCCTTAGTCGGGTATTCCATAGGCTTTACAGGAGCGATCATCAAGACAACGGATGGAGGAGAATCTTGGAAAAAATTGCGCAATGGAAATAAGCTTTTTACTTCTCGTGAAAAATTCAGGGATGTATTTTTTACGACGCCTGATATAGGTTACATCGTAGGAGACAAGGGCTTGTTTTGGAAGACGGAAGATGGCGCAGATTCTTGGAAAATCATCGAAATGCCGGAAGTCGATTTAAATGCTATTCATGTCCGTAACGGGAAGGGACACATTGCGGCAGATGATGGCCGTATTTTTGTTTTTGAAGACTGATGAGGCGTAGAGTGGATTTCCCTACGAATTAATTCAGCATTTTTTTATCGAAAAATGTTTTCCTCAGTGGTCGAAAAATTATTTCAAAATAAATCATAACTAACTTAAAACTAACCGACGGGGAACAACTTGTCGGCTAAAGCCAACGTTACATGCAACAAATTGAACATATCGGCATTGCCGTCAAAAATCTTGCTGAGAGCAATGATTTATTCCAAAAATTGCTTGGAAAACCTCCTTACAAAACGGAAGAAGTGGAATCGGAAGGGGTAAATACTTCCTTTTTTATGATGGGAAATAATAAGGTGGAACTGCTGGAAGCGACAAAACCTGAAAGCCCGATTGCTAAATTCATTGAAAAACGAGGAGAAGGCGTCCACCACATCGCTTTCGCTGTCAAGGATATACGAAAAGAAATGGCCCGCTTAGAAAAAGAGGGTTTTCGACTGCTCAATACCGAACCCAAATCTGGTGCAGACAATAAGTTAGTTTGCTTCCTTCATCCCAAAACGACAAATGGGGTATTGATCGAGCTTTGCCAGGAAAAGGTTTAGTAGTTAAGAGTGAAGAGTTAGTAGTTAAGAGTTGCCCTTTGGGCTTTGCCTATCATGTTAGAAGAATATTTCAAAAAAATCATGAAGTCCTTGATTTTATTCAAAAATGCTCAAGGTAAAATATAGCTAATTTTAATTCCTTTGTTTTCACAATTACTGTAGCTTTGTGGGAAATTTTCCACTGCATAAAAAAGACTTTTCTTGGAATACTTAATCGCTATACTTGGCGGCCTCTTAGCAGGAATCATCAACACCTTGGCCGGCAGTGGATCTGCCATTACCATGTCTATACTCGCTCTAGTGTTTCATTTACCTGAAAATGTGGCGAATGGAACGAATCGGATAGGCGTATTATTGCAATGTTCTGTAGCTGCTTTGACTTTTAAGAAGGCGGGAAGACTCAACTTAGGCGCTAGTTGGAAGCTTGTTCTTCCTACTGTACTTGGTGCTTTGATAGGTGTTTGGGCAGCTATTGTCATTAGTAATGAACAATTTAAGGTCGTATTTGAAGTCATGATGGTGGCAATGCTGGCCGTTGTACTGATAAAACCCAAACGTTGGCTCAAGGAAAGTACTTTTGCAGGAGAATTCAAGTGGTATATGTTCCCCTTATTTATCGCCATTGGTTTTTACGGCGGCTTTATACAGATGGGCGTAGGGGTTTTACTACTAGCAGGCTTAGTCCTAGGAGCAAAATATAGTCTTATCGAATCCAATGCGATAAAAGTCGTCATCGTAGGGATTTACACGGTCATTGTCTTGGCTATTTTTGAATGGAAAGGTCTGGTAGATTGGAAAATAGGAAGCATTTTAGCCATTGGGCAAGGCTTTGGAGGTTGGATAGCTTCTCGTTTTGCCACTCAGCATCCCAAAGCTAATATTTGGGCTCATCGCTTATTGGTTGTCGTGATTCTCTGGGCAGTGATTCAGATCGGAGCGGGATATATCCGCTAGAGTGGCTACTCCTAATTTCCTTTCTCCTTCAAACTCAATAGCCTCAATCGCTTTTAGAGAATTCTTGAACAAGTATAATACACCAACATGAAAAAAATATTGTTTATAGACCGTGATGGGACACTCATCGAAGAACCTCCAGTAGATTACCTAGTAGACAGTTACGAAAAGCTCCAATTCTTACCTTCTGTTATCCAAAATCTTGTGGATATTGTTCGGCATACCGATTTTGAGCTCGTCATGATCACAAATCAAGATGGATTAGGTACGCCTATCTTTCCAGAAGAAAAATTTTGGGGACCACACAATCTAATGATGAAAACCTTTGAAACAGAAGGTATTACCTTTAGAGAGGTATTGATAGACAAAACATTTGCAAAAGACAAGGCTCCTACTAGAAAACCCTTTACGGGCTTAGTAACGCACTATATGCAAGGCGATTTCGACTTGGAAAATTCTTTTGTGATTGGTGACCGCTTGACAGACGTTCAATTGGCCGTAAACCTAGGATGCAAGGGAATCATGATTGGAAAAAGCCTAGATCTAGCCGATGATTCCATGGTCGATATGGAAAAAGTAAACAAGGCAATGGCGCTCAAAACCGATAATTGGACGGCCATTAAAAACTACTTAATCCGATAAATAAAAATGGAGAATTGACGTAGAGCATAAATCCCTATCTTCAATTCTCCATCCTTAGGGGTTGTTAAAAAATAAAGTTTACACTTGATTGGAAGAATTTGCCCTTACTCTACGTTGTTCAATCGTCAAATAGCTAGGCTATTATTCTCTTTCACGCCTTGATTAAGGACAAATTCTTCACACTAAAGTTGTAAACTTTATTTCTTAACAGCCCCTTAGGCTTATTTCAATAATTTGATCAAATATTGCCCATAACCACTTTTTTTCAAGGGGTCAGCCAATTTCAACAATTGTTCATCATCAATAAACCCTTCACGATAAGCGATTTCTTCAATACAACCGACTTTCAGCCCCTGTCGTTGTTCAATAACCTGAATGAAGGTACTAGCCTGCATTAAAGAATCAATGGTTCC
Organism: Saprospiraceae bacterium; assembly: GCA_020631545.1. Taxonomy (GTDB): domain Bacteria; phylum Bacteroidota; class Bacteroidia; order Chitinophagales; family Saprospiraceae; genus JAHDHB01. Next base: position 9,462 of record JAHDHB010000149.1, read on the forward strand.
CGTATCTAACCAAGCCATACCTCTGCCAAACACCCCTACACTTAAATTCCCTTGGTCAAGATAGTGCTTATTTACATCGGTGATTTCGTATTCGCCTCTAGCACTAGGTTTAATGTTTTTAGCGACTTCAACCACGGAGTTATCATAAAAATAAAGCCCTGGAACCGCATAATTTGATTTTGGCTGCTTAGGCTTCTCTTCTATAGAAATAGCCTTCTTGTCATCATCAAACTCCACTACACCATAACGCTCAGGATCAGAGACTTGATAAGCGAAAATAGTTCCGCCATCAGGATCGTTATTCTTTTTGAGCGTTTCTTGAAGCCCTGAGCCATAGAAGATATTATCTCCAAGAATCAAGGCTACTTTATCATCACCAATGAACTCTTCGCCAAGGACAAAAGCTTGCGCCAAGCCGTTGGGTACTTTTTGTTCAACATAAGAAAACGTACAACCATATTTTTTACCATCGCCAAGTAATTTCCAAAAATTGGGCAAATCATGTGGCGTAGAAATAATCAAAATATCTCGTATCCCTGCCATCATCAAAATAGAAAGCGGATAATAAACCATGGGCTTATCATAAATGGGCATCAATTGCTTACTGAGCGCCATGGTTATGGGATAAAGTCGAGTGCCGGATCCTCCAGCCAATATAATTCCTTTCATCTTGTATAAATTGCGTTAATAGTTAGGCAAAAGTAAACGAAATAAAGTAGAATGACAAAAACATCCTAAACCTTGCGCCTATAAAGATGCCTAAGACCGTAAAACATGTAGAAAACCGCAAAACAGGCCCCCTCACTAGGATGGAGCTTTTCCGGCTAGTATGACTTGATACAACTTCAAATATTTTTTGGTAATGACTTCCCAACTATAATTTTCTTCAATTGGTTTACGTATAGCTTCACGGCTTTGAGTACAAGGATTTTCTAAAATTTGTTGAATACCGTTTGCTAGGCTAGAAGCCGTTTTTTCTGGACAAATCCAACCATTTTCACCATTTTTGATGACTTCTGGAAGGCAACCTATACCAAAACCGACAACAGGTGTACCACAGCTCAAGGATTCCAAAACCGTAAGCCCAAACGATTCTTCAATAGAAGGACAAACGTAGACATCTGCTGCCGAATAAAGTTGGCTCATTAGTCGAGCATCATTCACCCCTCCTAAGCTTAAACAATTGGGATGGGCTGAAACGTCTTCTAGCCCGATAGTAATGAATTGTACGTCCTTTCCCTTAAGAAGGTTCATTGTTTCCCGCATGATTTTCATACCTTTCAACTCATAAGCATCTGAATAATTAATGAAGAATACTAACGTCTTATCTTGTGCTAAATCGAGTACTTCTCGAACAATTCTTTTATCATGAGGCTTAAAAATCGACGTGTAAACGCCATTATGAATTAATTCCTTAGGGAATTGATGAAAAAGCTTATACCCTTTTGCTTGTTCTTCTTGGACAGAAGAAACTGGTATCCAATGAATAGTTTGATTCGAAAAGGCTTTTTCTTTTAAGGCCAAGAACTTTTTCGATAGTTCACTATAAGCTGTTTTAGGGAAGCCCGTTTCATTATGGTGGCCTCCCGTTAAAGGATTCAGATCATGTAATGTCCATACGATTGGCTTACTGTTCTTCCTAAAAAAACGCTTATAGTCCAACAATTCTCCTACCCAATGAAGATGAATGATGTCCGCTTCCTTGTAGGCTTGCGTAGACGTTATATCGTAGGGAGCCCAAGGAAATGAAAACCATGCAGCAGTAGAAGGAAGACGAGAACGCACATAACTGTATCGAATTTTATACAATAATTCCTTAAACTCAAGGAATACACGACTAATTTTTCCTTTTACTGTATTATGGATTCGGAGAATAGGGAGCCCCGTGTGGTTTATTCGCGTGACAACAAGCATGGAAGAATCTACACTTTGTTCAAGCAGTTGGCCGTGAAGGGCAGAGCAGACTCGTCCTGCGCCCCCATCAATATGCGTATTTATATGCAATATTTTCATGGCCATTTCGTTTGCTTACAAAGCTACGATTATTTGAGCAAGTGACAAGGGGGAAAGGTTGCTCAGTAGTTATTGCATAAGTTTATCCACGAGGACAAAATTGGCTTTAGAATCCTTGACAACCAAGAAGATGTTTTAAATAGGATAGAAAAACCTCCTAGGATTCTAGAAGGGAAAGAGAACAGAATGATGGCTAAAAAATGACATTTAAAGCAAAAAGGCAAGGTGGAAAATGACGGCAAAGCCGCAGTCCGCAAAGTAGGAGTTAATAAAAAATATGATTTATGATGTAAGATGAATGAAACCCTTTTGGCATAAATTATTATTTACTAGCAAATAATAAACATCGTACTTCTTACATCATTGGTAAAACAGGACGGCGAAGCCGTAGTAATTATCATTATGGCGACACCTCATTGCGTTGTT
>JAHDHB010000150.1 GCA_020631545.1 Saprospiraceae bacterium
CTATTCACGATTTTAAAAATCACGATAATTTTTTGGAACAAAAAAGTCCTTTGTCCTATGTCTTTTGTCAAAATGTCTTTTCAAGCGAAGCGTCGAAAATTACTTAGATCCTTGACAAAAAAAATTAGTGCCTAAACGAAAGTCGCTAAAAATGGACTTTTTCGTTTAGACACTAACCTATTTAGTATTGTCGTTGATTGAGGCTTTATCTACCTTAGGTATTGACGTGGCGCCCTTCTTAAGGAAGCTTCTGTAAATATGTTTTCCTGTATACCGATGTTGTATTGAATATTCGACATCGTGGCAATGGTAGACTCCTTCGTTTTTAGATTCGTCATAGAGAACTTGGTAATCGTAGGAAAACCTTGAATCTCACGACTATCTAGCATCTCATAGCGTTTGTAAGCATTGCCCGACTTATCATACAAAATCGTTTTGGTAGGCAAAAAGGTCTTTTTATCCACAAAACTCACGTAGTAGGCAAATTCTACACTACTAGGGTTTTTAGGCGTACTTTTTATCTTGTAAGAAGTAGCGCTTGTTTCTTGCAGTTCGTGAGTATCTTCTTTAGGACTACGACCGGTTACATCCTCATAGGTGAATTGAGAACCTGCAAAACTACCTCTCTTATCAGCAGTAGAAAGACGTTTTACTAAATCTAATGAAGGAACATATAACCATCGTTTGTCTGCCTTTCCATCTTGCTTCCAAGACATGAAAACCATTTTTTTAATATCAGCAGGTTGATTAAAATAAGCATACCATTTCTGGTTCAGTCCTCCAGTATTTTTACGTAAAATGACCAATTCTCGCTCCATGATGGTCTTACCATTCTTATCTCGGATGTCCATATGAGCCGTCGATTTCACATCTTTTCCAAAATAGCGATAAGCTTCATTAGCTTTGTTTACAATTTGCTCAATAGATAGATCCTGAGCACCTAATTGAAACGAGAAAATAAACAAAAATATAACGCTAAAAAATTTCATGACTTTTTTTATTTTTTAATACCAAACACTTTGATCAAAGAGGGTAACAATAATAAGGTAATAATACCAGATAATAAAAGTATAGCTGCTAAAATGAGGCCAACGGTTCTATAAGGGATCAAATTTGCAAATAACAAAGGCAAAAAGCCTATGGCTATCACAATGATATTCCGAACAATAGCTCTCGATGGCTCCCCAAAAATATGTTGAGAAGTCAGCTCCCAATCCTTGGATTTTTGCAGGGAGGCTCTAGATCGCACTAAAAAATGGATAGCAAAATCTACGGCTAGACCTAACACTAAAGAGGACAACACTGCTACAGGCATATCATAATCCTTGCCAATCCAACCAATGACTCCATAAATAATTAAAATAGTTAGACTTAATGGTATCATACTAAGGGTAGCCCACTTGACAGAACGGAATAGAAAAACCATCATCAAGAAGACAACAATGAAACTGCCCAAAAAGGCATCCAGCATTCCTTGTACCATTTTTTGCTGCCAAACGACGTTGATGTAAGTCAATCCAAACCAGTCTTTTGATAAGGATACTGGTGGTGGATTTTTGTCCATGTACTCATCAACGACCGTCATCGTTTTTTCCATATCTTTGTTGTCCCCGCTTTTTAATTGCAACCAAAGATTGGCAGATTTGAAATCAGGGCTCACAAAATGCCAAAGCACTTCGGTGATACGTTACAACACATTGACCGACACCACTTACATCCTCGGGTATTTTATGTTGACTAGCTTTATCGTCCTGTAGCTTCCTGTTAACGGTTCGCACAATCTTGGCAACACTTGTCGATTTTCCAACACCGCCTTCTTCGAGAAGATGTTTTTCCAAATCAAGCAAGTAATTCAAAACAGCAGGTTGCTTAAAAATTTGAGTCGTTTCTACTTCCCTTAAAGCAATAGCATCTGAAATAGCCTCATAAAATTCAAAATGAGCATCATCCGTCTCCTTTTCATATGCTATATCCAAAAACAAATCCGATAGTTGCGTATAAGGATTCTTGTCAGCGTCTACTTTAGCATTTGTTAGTTCTTGCTGAATCGTTTCAAGCTGCGAAGGCTCATAAACAGCCTGAAATTTAGCTTGAAGGGCAGTCCAAAGCTCTTCCTTAGAAAACGGCGTTTTAGTACTATTTGCATCAAAATTGAGGTAAGCCATATAAGTTCCTCCAAAATGCTCATTTAGCTCCTTGTCGGCCACACGAATGGGGTGTGCTTTGGTAAACCATTTTACAGGATTATCATTAATTTGGATTTTGGTGATACCATATCCAGCAAGAGCCGTAACAAAAACTAATAAACCAATGACCAACAAAGGTTTCCCAAAAGTTAATTTTTGGAAACTCGACAAGGTTCTTCCTAGAAGTCCATCATGTGCTTTTGCTTTGGCATGACCAAAGTCAGCTAAAGCTTCTTCAGAAGTCATCATGATATAAGCAGGAATAAAGGTCATGGTGAAAAACCAAGCAAATAAAATCCCCAATCCTACAAAAATTCCAAAGACTTGCACTGGAGGAATTGGCGTGAGCGCCAAAGAAGCGAATCCTGCCGCCGAAGTCAATGAAGTAAACAACATCGGTTTGTATAATTCGCTAATGACAGCCTGAATCGTTTTTTTCCTATCGCCTATGGTTTGATACCTATCGTAAAATTCTGACAATATATGAATCCCATCCAATACAGCAATAGGCATAATGAAAATAGGAATCATGCTGCTCATGATATGCACCGTATTTCCAGTGCCAATAAGCAGCCCCATGGTACAAATCACAGAAACCATCGCTACAATCAAGGGGCTTAAAACCAGCCTTAATTTCTTGAAAAAGAGCATCATCAAAACAAAAATCAAAAGCATAGCAGCAGGCGCAGAAATCGCCATTTGGATAAACATCTCTATCCCAAAAGTGTCTTCTGCAATAGGCAAGCCTGTGATATGATAATCATTCGCCTCACTAAGTGTCTCTATCTTTTCTTGCAGTTGATTTGCAATACCATAGGATTGGTCTTTGGAAGTGATCGGAACATACAAGGCTAAGGCTTTTCCGTCTTCTGACACCATGGTATTATAAAACAACTCATTTTCCATCAGTCGCTTTTTGACCTCTAAGGCTTCTGCCTCTGATGCTGGAGCAGCCGACATAACCCAATCAAATTTGACCGATCCATCCCCTAAGGTTTCTATATAATCGGAGTTGGTTGGGCTTAGTAAATCACGCTGTATCACACCTTCAAATTCTCCTTCTTCATTTTCTGTTTGAAGTGTATGCGCATATTTTGACAACTCAAAGATGTCGGTTAAGGACGCTTTGTTAAAAACGCCCTCAGCATGGTCGTTGTTGACTACACCAACAACAATCATATCATGCATATTGAATTTTTCCTTGAGTTCGTTGTGTTTAACCCGTACTTCTGCCTCCTTAGAAAGCATGTTCTCTGGATCAGTGTCAATTTTGATTAGCGGGATAAAGGCTAAACAAACTGCCATAAACCCTAGCATTAGCCAGAGTACTTTTTTAGGATTATTAATTGAAAAATTCGTCATATTAAATAGAAGGTTGCATATTCTAAAAAAAGGTATTCTTAGGAAAATCTTCGTTTTAAATTCCCCATTTAATACCCAAATAGATATTATTGTTGAATCTAAATTGATTCCAAAATGTCGTTTTATTTTTGCCTGCAAAGATATTCCCTCCTACATCAAGTGCCCAATAATCACTTAATTTATAGAGCATAGTGGGACGTAAGTAAACATCTTTATCTCGAATTCCATAAAAAGTAAATAAGTCAAATTTCACACGCTGTTTATTGACCATTTTTGTAAGTCGAAGCGTCACCATATCCTGTATCTTATGTTCAGGTTTTCCCCCAATAGAAGCAACAGCTAGCGAATGATTATTGTGGTCTACCATAAATTCCTGATAATATTGAAGACCCATAGAAAAATTATTTTTAAAATCTCTGCTGTAATTAGTTAGCCATCTAAACTCACTATTACTAATAAACGGATCTAACCCATCCCTATCCTCGCTCGAATCATAAAACCCGCCTTCAATGGCAAAAATTCCGCCAACTATATTTCCTTCAAAACTAAATCCATAGACATTTAGTTTTGGAAAAATATAGTTCCCTGCTGTAAAATCAAAGCCACTTGGACTTTTCCAATATCCATGATAACCATACAGGGCAAGTTCTACGCCTTCGATTTCTTTTTGAACACGATAATACCATTCATCTTCCTTAAAAAAATCATCGGGTAAATCTGTCGGTAAGCCCCTATCTTTTCCCCTATAGCCGTTGATATTCTGATCGAAAAAAGAAATTCTTTCTGCTTTCAAAAATCGGTCAGGATCAAATTGTGGTGCATAAATGACATTAACTTGTAACCAACTAGGATTTATGGTGAGTTTTAAAACATCATTAGGCGCTTTTAAATACTGAATATCACGACCAGAAAAGAAAGAAGGATAATCTTTTGGAAAGAGATCGTTGATAAAAACCAAATCCCCTTTTCCCCAGGTTAGAATTTGACGGCCTATTTTTAGATTCCACCACAATTGAGGATAAATATCGACATTCAATTCTCGTAAATCAACCAAAGGTTCCTCTAACGCATAATCATACCCTAAATCAATTTTTCCTTTTACTTCCCCCCAATTGCCTAAATAAGCTCCTGCATCAAGCTGCCACCTAGGCTCTCCTAATACAAGGATTTTGTGTAAATCGTCCCTGTTATTGATTCGAAATCCATTTTTAAGTTCAATTGATGTTGAAAAATCGAAAGGCCAGGAACTAATCGAATTGCTCCATTTCTTACTAATCGATAATGTATCCTGAGCAGGAAGTCGGATAAAGGAACCAAGTAGGAGTAGGAAAAAGATGAAATATTTAAAAGAGCGCGAGGGAGTTCCACCCACTTCTATTAGAGCGATATCGCGCTGTGGTTTTAGATTCCCACTTTGATCGTAGCATTTAATATCGTGCATGGTTGCTTTTGATAAAAACGTTGTATTGATTGCAGCTTGCTAAATGAAAGATGGCAATACTATCCTTGCTTGACTGGGGAGGTTAAACAAAATTTGAGCGAAAATAAGCAAAAAATATGAAATAACAGATGCAATAAATTTTCTTTGTTTAATTTAAAACCTCTTTCCATTAAGTATTGAGTATTCTTTATGCATATTTTTTATGGCATGAGTTTCTAGCTCCCTCATGGCCATCCTCTTAAGCCACTACTATACAAAAATTTACACCAACCAACCCCAGTTGTTTTACAAAAAATCAATTACATGGAAGACAGAAATCAGGAGTCGAATTTACTCTAGGCCTAAGCAAAAAATGATTATCTTTATTTTTAACTACCTAAAACGTAGCGAATCGACTATCATCTAGGGAATAGAGGCAAGTCTTTACTCCATAACTACGAATAGAATTTACTAGCAAAAAAACATTCCCATGAAAGCACCAAGACATAAGTTCCTATTTTTATGCGCTTTGCTCCCATTTTTTTTAAATGGACAAACCCTAGAACCGCAAAAGTATTCCCGTGTTAAGATTTTCCTCCAAAAAGAAGCCATGCCGGATTTTATGGCACTAGGATTTGAGTTTGACCACGCACATTTTGAGCACGACGGCTTGGTTACGACCATGAGTGAAAGCGATATTCTATTGTTGAAAGATGCTCCCTACGCTTATGAAGTCTTGATAGAGGATGAAACCGTTCATTTTCTTGAAAGGAATGCCAATGCAGACTTTTATGAGGACGATAACAAGGAAAATCAACGGCTTAACTTTGATTCTCCTTGTTCGAAGCTCACTTCTACAATTTCTACGCCTGCTGCTTTTACCCCAGGAAGTATGGGAGGATACCTTACCCTAGCAGAGATGAATCAGAAAATCGATGATATGATCGCTGCATACCCTACCCTTATTTCTACTAAAGAAAATATTGGCAATTCAATTGAAGGCCGCCCAATCTATGCCGTAAAAATATCTGACAATCCGAATGTAGATGAGGAAGAGGCTGAAGTTCATTATAATGCATTGCACCATGCACGTGAGCCCAATTCCATGCATCAGCTCATCTTTTTTATGCAGTATTTGTTGGAGAATTACGCAACCGACGACCGCATCAAGGAGCTCGTGGATAGTCGAGAGCTCTATTTTGTGCCTTGTTTAAACCCAGATGGTTATGAATACAACTACCAGACGAATCCTAATGGTGGTGGATTTTTTCGCAAAAATCGACGTCCGAATAGTGACGGTACAATAGGCGTTGATCTCAATCGTAATTACTCCCATGGTTGGGGGTATAATGATTCGGGGTCCTCTCCAAATGGTGGCTCGAATGCTTATCGTGGTACCAGTCCTTTTTCGGAGTTAGAAACGATGCATATACGAAATTACACCAATAGCCATCAATTTAAACTGGCTTTGCATTATCATTCCTATGGAAACTATTGGATAAATCCATTAAGTGTGCCGAACACTCCCCCACTCTCAGCTTTGGAAGAAAAAATTTATGATAACTATGGTGCTATTCAAACTCGCCACAATTGCTATAAAGTAGGAACAGACGTAGAAACAGTGGGGTATAATGCTAATGGTGTTTCTCTAGATTGGGCACATGTAGGCGATTTAGGGCTTCGAGATAAAATTTTTGCTTTTACACCTGAAGCAGGAATTGATGGCTTTTGGCCTACTCAAAACCGAATTATCCCCATTGCAAAAGAGAATCTCTATGCCAATTTACAACTAGCCTACCTAGCCGGAAATTATACTGAGATTGAGGATTGGTCATCGGCTGCAATACTCACTCCTAGTGGCCAGTTACCTTTCAAAGTGACTCGTTTGGGACTTACAGAAGGGCCTGTTGTTGTTACACTTATGGCAGGAGACAAGGTTGCTACCGTTGGCGCACCTATCATCATTCCTGCATCAGCTTTGGCGGAGCCATTCGACACCTATTTAGGTCAGATTGATTATACCTTATCACCTAATATTCAAGCAGAAGACTTGGTCACCTTCACTTGGAAAGTTGAAAATGGAGGAACTTCCTATGTTGAAGAAATCACTAAAATCTACCAACCTGTCATGCTCCTTGAAGATGATATGGAAGGCAGTTTCTCGAATTGGACAAAGCCCAATTCTTCCGACTGGGCGATTTCCAATGAATACGCCTTAAGCGGTCAGCATGCTTTAACTGATTCACCGAATGGGAATGGTACAATCTACTCGCAAAAAGGAATTTATCTTACCAGTTCTTTAGATTTAGCCAATGCCCAAGCCGCTTACTTGAGTTTTTGGGTGCGACATGAATCCAAACAATGCATAGATCGTCTACAAGTAGAAGCGAGTATAAATGGTACTGGCCCCAACGCCCTGGACTATACGCCTTTGTGTGGTAATTTAGCTGTTACAGAATCCTATAACTCCTTGACAAATGAACCTGCTATGACAGGAAGTCGATTGGAATGGACGAAGGAACAGATTTCCCTAGAAGACTACTTAGGGCAATGCAATGTGGGTATACGTTTTCTACTCTATTCCGGCAATTCGCCTTCTATTGACGGCTTCTATATTGATGATATACAGATTATTAAAAAAACAACTCCTGTTGTTCTTCCGCTTCATTTACTAGCTTTTGAGGGCAGCTTGCTAGCCAATGGCCAAGTAAGCTTGGATTGGCGGACAGAGGATGAGGTAGCGCTTAGTCATTTTGTTGTCGAACATTCCAAGGATGCGCTTAATTTTCAAGTCATTGGACAAGTAGAAGCTACTGGAGAAGGAGGAGGCGAACAGCGCTATAATTTTGTGGATAATGCTCCATTTCGTGACGTAACCTACTATCGTCTTCGTTCTTTAAATCTCGACGGTAGTGAGCAATACAGCCCTATCATTTCCATTCAGACAAGTCAAGTCTTAGATATTCTATCCGTATTTCCCACCCCCACCAATACCTCAACCAACCTAGTTCTAAAAAGTAATAAGGAAAGCACCTTGCATCTTAGGCTATTTAATTTACTAGGACAAAAGGTACTTACAAACACCCTCCCGCTTAGAAAAGGACACAACTTTATCAACCTGAATTTAACCGAGTTAGAATCTGGTGTATATCTCCTTCATCTTGGCAACGAACTACTCTGGAGAACCGTGCGAGTCGTTAAGAAATAGTTTTCTCCGAGAGATAGGAATTAATGAAAAAATATACCCCTTTCTGCTCCTTCTATTATCCATCTCGCGCTTTCGAATGAGCTACAGGCAGGGGCACACCTAATACAGCACTTCAAATTTCACCTAGCAGGTAATTCAACTTTCCAAACTTCTCACTAGATACAGAATGAAAAATTTTACTTAATTTTACTCCCTATGAAAAATACCATGCTCCCGCGCACTAGAATACCTAAACTCATTTACTTATTAATCTTTTGCTTTTTCAGCCAACAATTTGCTTGTAAAATAGCTAATAAAAAAGCACAGCAACAAGTAAAACCTCCTGCCATTGAAGCTTTTAGCTTATTGGACAGTGCCGCGGCTTCCTTGGTGATTATCAAAGATGAGCAAGAAGGATTTTTTGACAAAATCAATATAACAGATATGCAAATTCAAATGAGCTATCGACCTGAAGAAGGCGAAGAGCTAGAACGGGAAGCATATCTACAAAAATATAAAGCCCACCTCCAAGCAGATACTCGCGACTTTAACAAGGACGAAGCTAAATTCGTAGAAAGCGCCATGTCTAAAGCCAAAGAATTGTGTGCTAAAATTGCACCTAAGCTCTGCGATCAACCCATCAAATTAATTAAAGTAGCTGGGAATCATTACGGTACGGCCTATTACACCCGAGAGAATTTGATTGCTATTCCCCAAGCACTAATTAGCAAATCGACTAGGGATATGGATGGATTTACCAAAACCATGCTGCACGAATTGTTTCATATCTACTCTAGGTATCATCCCCTTATACGTAAAGACCTATATGCATTAATAGGGTTTAGAGCCATCGAAAATTTAGAAATTCCTGCAAAACTCAAGGAAAGAATATTACTCAATCCTGATGGTTTAGACCTCAATTATGCGATTAACATCAAGGATAGTGGGATAGGTTTTGTGGCCGTTCCGATAATTTATTCAAATGAAAATGGCTTTCAAGATCAAAAAGTAGGATTTTTCAGTTATCTTGAATTTAATCTTTTTGAACTGCAAAAATCTGGCGAAAATTGGACCGTAAGAACGGATGAAACAGGTGTAAAAAGTAGATTAGAAGTCAATAAATTAAAAGACTTCTTCACACAAATCGGCCCTAATACCAATTACATCATTCATCCTGACGAAATTTTAGCAGATAATTTTGCTTTGCTCGCTTTATCCAAGGAAGATGAAACTATTTTGAACCGTTTGAAACCTGAGGGGCAACGTTTATTAAAGGATATAGAGGCCGTTTTACAGAGGTAGCGGTCTAACATCCATCTCCTCAAGCCCTTGCTCAAAAAATCAAAAAAATAAGACTAAAAAAAACATATCGTTTTCTCTTTCACAAGCATCGAAAAAAGACCTTTGTTGGATTAGGTTTGTTCTTGATATGGTATACCTTCTGTCTACCACGTCCCTTGTTTGGGGATCCTACCTGTATGGTTTTGGAAGACAAACGAGGTCAATTGCTAGGGGCAAGGATTGCAGCAGACGGCCAATGGCGTTTCCCTTTCAATGAAGACATTCCAGAAAAATTTAAAGATGCCATCTTGACCTTTGAAGACCGACGTTTTCACTATCATTTTGGTATCGACCCAATAGGCATAGGTCGAGCTATTCAACAAAATTTAAAAAACGGTAGGATAGTTAGTGGCGGTAGTACCTTGACAATGCAAGTGCTACGCATGGCTAGGCGCAATAAACCTAGAAGTTTGTGGAATAAACTACTCGAAGCCATCATGGCTACTCGCTTGGAGTTGACACATTCCAAAGAAAAAATTTTAGCTTATTATGCTTCCAACGCCCCTTTTGGCGGAAACGTGGTAGGCTTGGAAGCTGCTTCTTGGCGGTACTATGGAAAACGCCCCGATTTACTTTCTTGGGGCGAGGTAGCCACCCTAGCCGTCTTGCCGAATGCACCGTCCCTAATGCACCCTGGGAAAAATCGGGCAGCCTTATTAGCCAAACGTAATCGGCTTTTGGATCGAATGCTAAAAGATGGGAAGATAGATGAAATGACTTGTGAATTGGCGAAAGAAGAACCTTTGCCAGAGAAGCCCTTAGCCCTACCTCGCCTTGCGCCTCACTTGTTGGATCGGGCTTTTGTAGAGGAAATACAAGGGAAGGATGGAGTACTAACAAAATTAAAAACAACGATAGATCAGCGATTACAACAACGAACTGGAGAAATCATACAGCAACATCATTTGCACCTTCGTGCCAACGGTATCCATAACCTAGCCGCTGTGATCATAGAGGTAGAATCAGGCAATGTTTTGGCCTATATCGGCAATGTTTTCCAACAATCCACGAAGGAACACGGGCATGAGGTCGATGTTATCCGTTCGCCTAGGAGTACAGGGAGTATCATCAAACCTTTGTTGTATAATTTGATGATGAATGAAGGTTCTTTAATTCCTACAAATCTAGTTTCCGACATTCCCACACACCTTAGCGGCTATCGACCAAAGAATTACAACTTGACCTATGATGGTGCTATTGCTGCCCAAAAAGCCTTATCCCGTTCCTTGAATGTCCCTGCGGTCAAGCTCTTACAGCAATATGGTTTGGAAAAATTTCATTTTGAGCTAAATAAAATGGGGTTCACGACATTTGATAAATCTCCAGATCACTACGGACTTACACTTATCCTTGGTGGTGCAGAAGCAAACCTAGGAGAAATAACGAATATCTATGCCTGCATGGCACGCAGTCTGAATCACTATTTAAAGAGAAATAGCCGCTACGATCCCAAAGATTTACGACCGCCAAATTATGTTTTTGGCAAAGAAATACCTGAAACTTCTGAACGAAAATTATTGAAAGAGGCACCTCGTTTTGGTGCTGGCGCTACTTGGTTGACATTTGAAGCGATGCAGGAGGTCGAGCGTCCAGATTCCGAAGGTGCTTGGAGAAACTATGCATCTGCCAACCAAGTAGCTTGGAAAACAGGAACAAGTTTGGGCTTTCGAGATGCTTGGGCTGTGGGCGTTACCCCACGTTATGCAGTTGGGGTATGGGTAGGCAATGCTGATGGAGAAGGGCGGCCTGGTTTAGTCGGTGTTCTTGCAGCATCACCAGTACTGTTTGCCTTGTTTGATTTATTGCCTAGCTCTGGAGCATGGTTTGACCAGCCTTTTGATGATATGCTGCGAATACCTGTTTGTCGGAGGAGTGGTTTCCGTGCCTTAGATCTTTGTACGGAGCAAGATAGTGTTTGGGTAGCAGCGCAAGGAGTTCGCTCAGGAGGCTGCCCTTATCATAAAATGATTCACTTAGATGCTTCTAAGGAATGGCAAGTACACGGAAATTGTGAATCCCCCTCCAATATGGTGCATGAACCTTGGTTTGTACTACCCCCAGTAGAGGAATATTATTTTAAAACAAAGAATCCAAATTACACCGTATTGCCCCCTTTTCGAGAAGATTGCCTAGAAGAAACTCATGCTTCTCAATACCAACCGATGCAATTAATTTACCCCAAACGTCCTACGAAAATCTACATCCCCAAGGGCTTAGATGGGGAGAAAAGTCGCGTAGTTTTCGAAGTCGCTCACCGAAGACCGGGAACAACAGTCTACTGGCACATCGATAACGAATATGCCGGCGCAACTTCTGAATTCCACCAATTAGAGTTAAATCCAAAGCCCGGCAAGCATTTCTTGACCTTAGTCGATGAGCAGGGCTAT
>JAHDHB010000151.1 GCA_020631545.1 Saprospiraceae bacterium
CTTTCACGCCTTGATTAAGGACAAATTCTTCACACTAAAGTTGTAAACTTTATTTTTTAACAGCCCCTAAGGAGCTGTTAAAAAATTAGACAAAGGCGTGAGAAGGAAATTTCTTACGCCTTTGTTCGTTTAGTATCGAAGTAAATGGAATTAGATAACATTCTTGATCATTGGACGAACGAGGAGGATGAACACCGAATGCCTAAACTGAATAAAGGAGAAGAAGTGCTTTGGCATAAAAGGCCGAAAATACCTGCGTTGATTGAGCATCCAGATTGGGATCGTAGTAGAAATCAGCGTCTTCTTTATATTTTGGGTGTTTTGTCCATCCCTATACTTGTTTGGCTGCTAGGTCAATGGGCTGGTACGGGTACGATTTCAAACCTATTTCTATGTTTGATGGCCTTGTGTCTGCTTTTGGTCTTCAAACCGCCTCATTTTTTCTTCCACCGCTTCCTTAAGTATAATAAAACAAATTACCGCGTTACCAATCAACGGATTACTCTATACATTGACTACGGATATACCAAGCAGGAGCATGAACTGCTTTGGGAAAACGTCCGGGATCTCCGCTATACTCCTTTTCGCGAACGAATGGGGACAATTCATTTCGTCACCAAGATGGAAGTCAATTTTACAACGTACAGCTTTGAAGACAAGGAAGAACGACAGTTCCCAACGCTGGAACTGGTAGAAAATGGAGAGCAAGTATTCCGTTTGTTAAAAAATTTCCAAAAAAGAAGTGCCAACAGCCTACGTTAGAACTTATACGCTTCTTACAGGTCTCATAGGTGCTTCCATTTTGTTGTTTTTAAAGCATGAAGCTACAAGTAGAGGCTTTGATTTACAGAACGTTGCAAAGGTGATTTTGACTTTTTTTCGAAGAATAAAAGTAGACGTTTCTCACGTTCAATTCTCGCCAAACGATAATTCCTAATTCGTCATTCCTAATTCTTAACTCATGGCGTAGCCGTCTTATGATTCAGAATTCGCCAAAATCCTACTTCATACATCCTTCCTTATAGATCAATAATTTCCTTTTCCACCTTTTCCGATTCTTGCCAGAGTTTCAAGCCTTCCGCTTCGTCATACACCTTTTCATCCATCGGTTTTTTGGTGAACATATGGTAATATTCGTTCGTTGTTCCTTCTAAATCTTTATGAATGCAGAGGTAAGCTACGGGTTTAGCCGCTTTTTTAGGTGCTTGGAAGAACAACCAAAATATAACTCTCAACATTTTTCTTAGTAAGAAAGGGGCTTCCCTTGCAATATCGGTGCTTACGGGGCCAGGACACATCGCATTGACGGAAACATCAGACTTGCCGTCGACCATCAAACGACGGGACAATTCTGTAGCGAAGGTGTTCAAGACCAACTTGAAGTAACTATAATTATTGATGGCTTTTTTCACACCATAATCGAATAACTTCCCAAATTCATCATAATCAATAGCCGATGCGCCTTGATGAGAATCGGAGGAGATAAATAAAATTCGTGGCAAATCACCTTCTTTTACACCATTGTGAGCATAGGCATCATTAGGGATTGTCCCATCCTTAAGCAAGCGTCGAACCAAAATAAAATTCGAGAGATAATTGACCATAAACATGGTGTCTTGCCCTTGTGGCGTAGGGCGAGAACCGGGTAAGGCAACGCCTGCATTTAATACAATGACATCTAGCTTTACGCCTTCATCACGCAACTGGTCGCAAAGTTTATGAATAGATTTCACATCGGAGAGATCCACTTGTATCATTCTTACGGTTTCCGTTTTAGCATCCTTTTTCAATTGTTCCCCTCCTTCGGGAATACCGCTTCTACAAGCCATGATGATTTCACCACCTCTTTCCGCCAGTGCTGTAGCTATACCATAACCTAGACCACGATTTGCGCCTGTAATGAGGCAGACTTTTCCATCCATACGATCCGTATCTTTCATTCTGTCGGTCAGGGGTTGTTTGCGAAACATATCTTTAGCTCCAGTCAGAGCAGCGCCTAGGGGCGTATCAAATCTTCCGTGTGACATTCTTATTAATTTAGGTTTTCATTTATCCGCTAAGCCAATGTTTTCTTGCTAGCCGAACGTTAAAGGTTTGTTGATAATAATAAGCAATATTCACCGATTAGCGTAGAAAAACGAATAGAAAAAAGATGTTTGTTGACAACTTCCAAGTTTACCCTAAATTACTTTTTAATGGATGAAGGTTGAATTTACTTAGAAAAATAGCTACTAGGGTATCAGCTTCTGCGTTTTGGGGTGCAGGAAATGAAAGGGGGGCGTTTTGGCGACTTTTTAACCATATAAGATATACAAGAACATATAAGTATGGCGTAACGTACTTGACATAAAAGACTTATAAGGAGAGATGCGCTAAAAATTTAGATTTATGTCCCAAATGTGCAGTTTTTTTTGCCCAAAGGTTTAAAGCTTTCCTCATATTTTGCAGGAGCGTCTTTTCGGAGTGGACTTAAGGTTGTTGATTCTATGTTTTAAATTACTCAAGAATACTTGCCCTTATCCTACCCAATAACTGACAGAAAGTTGATAAATCCTACCCCTCTTTTTTTGTAGTTCACTTCGTTTCTATAATTAGCAGATAACAACTAAGTTTAACACAAACAAAGACACACCGCATGAAAAAACCAAAAAAAATTAGGCTAAGCAATACCTTATTAATCGTATTGCTTGGATGCTCCTTGATGTCCTATGGCCAAACATCCACTACAACAACGAAAGTTGAAGAATTCAGAAATGAAAATGGAGATGTCATGGAAACCGTCACCACGACAACGACGACAACTGAGGAGAAAATAGAAAATGCTTTCCCGATCACTTACAGCGGAGCTTCTACAGCATGGCATCCCTTGGACTGCTCTCAAGAAGTTTCTAAAATCCCCGTAGAAAGAATGCAAATTTCTTTAAAAGAAAGAGGCTATTATCGTGGGGAGTTGGATGGGATAATAGGAACTCAAACACGTTCTGCTCTCATTCAATTTAGAGTAGATAATGGATACTCCAAGGAATATCTTGTCGATGAATGTATTTTAGGCATGATGGGAATCATCATTCCGCCCGAAGAAATGGGGGATTAAGCCTTTGAGCGTCAACTTCTGCCTTTTTGGTGGATAAAATGAAAGGTGGATTTGGCGATTTTTACCATATAAGTCTCATAAAAAGACCTAAGCATAATGTAACATACTAAACGCAAAAGATTTATAAGGAGGTCTGCGACCTTTTTAAGACACATAAGGACGAAAATACGACTAAGTCCCGATAGCTATCGTGGATAACTAAACGGCATGGATTCGTAATTCGTAATCTGGTTCTGACTATGTCTGTTTAGTTTAAAGCCTTACAAAAAGGATATGGTGCTCCATTTCTTGTTCCTCCACCAAGAAACATGAGCACCACTCCTAATACAACGCTCCAATCTATCCAGTTCTTCTGTCACCTTTATATAAAATAGTACAGCACCGCAGCCCAACCTTCACCTAACCATTGAAGTACATCAGTCCCTTCGGACAAAATGCTGTACATTGCCGGCAGCGCCGAAGGCGTGGCTGCTACCTAACCCAAATGTATAAGCTCAAGCATCGTTTTTCATCAAATTCGATACTCAAAATTCATCACAAGACAATCAACCTCCATTCATTTACTCCAGCGAAGCATAGAAAATCCTTTGTCAATCCATTTAAAAAAAACAAAAAACCATCATCTTAGCTCATAAATTAGCCTTATTTCAAAAAACACCTTATATTGCACATCAGATGTTGTCTAAATTGCTCTTTTGCTAATGTAGAACAAGTAGAAAAATCAAATCTGATTGTACTCCTGTTCTGTATTTGATTGCAAGATAAAGCGCTATAGATTGTTTTTTGCTTGGTCACCTTGCACCTATTTTGGTGAAAAATTGAAAGAAAAACCAAGCATTAAGATAAACCACCACACCTAAACCACTTATTTCCCAGACATTACACAGCAACACTCGACTTGATTCTCCTTGTTTTTTTCATAGAAAAACGACTAAAAATTAAGCTATTTTTAGCTAAATTTAATTTATTCGTATACTTTTTTACACCAAAATTCTTTTTGCTATGAAATTTAAATTGTTCTCTTTGCTTTTCTCTTCTCTTTTTCTACTAGGTACGACTAGCTTCGCACATGCTAGCTTATCTGATTTTGATGGTGGGATTATTTTAGATATCCACGATTCCAAAGCAGGAACTTTAGTGTGTACATTTTCTATTCCCGATCAATATCTTAATCAGGATGGAAATCTTATCCTACCACTAGAAGTCACGCTTATTCAAAATGGTAAGGTGCCTGTTTTTTCATTGCAAAGCACTAACGCACAAATTATCTTACCAGCTTATTTATCAGGTTCTTTTTTAATGTCGATACAAATAGGTGACTTGCATTTTAAACAGTATATTTCTCTGTAGGCTGTGTTGGTATTTTTTATTTAATCAAAATCCTTTTGACATGAAATATAAATGGTTCTCCTTACTTTTCTCTTCTCTTTTTCTACTAGGTACGACTAGCTTCGCACATGCTAGCTTAGCTGGGTTGGATGGTGGGATTATTTTAGATGTCTTTAATGTAAAAACAGCAAACAGCATATGTGCAATACCTATTCCTGATAATTATGTGACTCAGGATGGAACTTTGTTATTACCCTTGGAAATTACGATTGTAAATAACAAGAATACCTTGGTATATTCAGTTAAAAGTACCCAATTAAAAATCAGCCTGCCAGCTTATCTATCAGGAAATTATTCAATTTCAATAGAAGTAGGTGATTTTTATTATGTTCAGAAGATCACTTTATAAAATATAAAGCGAAACTCAATCTTTAAGCTCCATAATTTTTGAGTGAATCCATTTTAGTTCAACAATTTGGCCTTCATAGGCGTTAAGTTCTTTTACCAAGAAAGTTTTAGTATGTTTAACGTTACGTTGATTTCCAATTTTACACAATAAGTTGAAAAAATTCTGGCAATTGCGTTTAGTAACTTTAGTAATATGCCCTTTCCTGTCATATTTCAACAATCTTGTTCTAAACGAATTCTCCTTTTCCTTCATAAAAAGATAAGCATCGTATTTTGTAGACGCAGCTTCATAGGTACATTTGAAAACTAAAAGATGTTTTCTAAGCACAAATGTGGGGGATAAACTATTTTTAGGCAATTTATCTAGGGTTTCTAGGGCTTCAAGGTAATGCTTCTTCCCAAATAATAGATATGCTTTTGCTAACAAAAGACTTTTCTTCCTTTCCTTCTTGTCTTTTATAAATGCTCCTTGTTTCTCAATTAACTGGCCTATCAAATCGTATTCACTCAAACCCTCTGCGGTAAAAACAATATTGTTAAACAATTGACTTTCAATACTTCCATCTTCGATGAAAATATTTCGTTTTATACCAAATCGATAAAGTGAAATGTACTCTTGCCTTCCGTCTTCATTCGGCATTGATTTGATAGTCAAGGTGTTAATTAAAGAATTTAATAAGTATTTCTTCTCTGAGCCAATCAAATCTACATTTCCGAAATAGCTGTTTTTAAATGTATTGTAAGCATCTCTGCTAGGGCTAAGATAATACTCGACAGCATGTTTCTGTATTACGATCAACGGGATGGGATTTTTGGGTAGCAGTTTGACGATAGTACGAAACTCCTCCTTTTGAGCCTCCGAGACTTCAAGTTCTTTTCCTCTGCAATACGTCAATTCTTCAATCATAATCTTAAAACGCAGTAGGAAGAAGGAGGTATAGAGGGCTTCCTTTCCTTTCTTTAAGTCAAGCATAGATTCTTCAAGGTCTTTCATCTCATTTCCTTTGAAATAGCGTTGCGCATAAAGATTAGCCTGTAGGTTATACGATTTGTATTCTTCAGAAGATAAAGCTTTTTCTAAGGCTTCACTTATCGCTTCTTCCATCTGCTCGGAAAATCCCTGCTCCTCATAAATTTTTGCATGGAGCAAAGAGCCAAGTGGATCGATGGCTGCTTTTTTGAGTAAAATAAATTGATGTAACCATTCTGCATAGCGTTGAAATACCCTAGAGATCTTTCCTGGATCGTAAGTAAGTTTATTGTTTTGACTTAAAATCTTGAATGCTCGCCTTTTATCTCTGGGCGTATTTTCAAAATTTTCCTCGTTCATAAATTCCCACAACTTGATAAAACGCCCATTAGTCGAATCAAAATATCGAAGAAAATCACTAAAATCCTCAATTCCATTATTAAAACTCGATAAAATCTTTATTAGCTCTAGAAGGTTAAGTTGTTTCATGTCGCTCATTTTATATCGGGCATAACAAGCCCGTTTCCTATTTTGGCGCAGGAACAAAGTGGACAATTTTCGATGTGCAGGGTAAATTTAAGCATTATTTCTTCAAATAAAAGAAATATCGCTATTGATTTTTAATACGTTGAGAAGAGTATCAAGAACAAATCAACAAGCATTTCACTTCCAACACACGCACGCTCCCACAAACACACTCTCTCCCCCCACACACGCACACACAACTAATCCATGAAACTCCAAGCAATGCTAAATTTCAACAACCAGTCCCTTCCAGGATAGTTAGGAGCTGCTAGATAGCTTTTTTGAAAGGCGATTTGAGAGATGTTTTCTACCTTTAAAAAGGCTTTAAACTGCTTGACTTTAATAGCGATGAAGGGATCGACAATGGGATAAAAGGTCAATTTTTGGGAAGTTTGCAGATAGAATTGAGAAGCGACGGGGATGTAAGCATTTCCATAAAAATTCGTGTTGTAGCGAATATCAAGCCCCGTTCTTAGCTGTAAATTATCTTTAAATAAAATATTTTCATAAAACACACTACTGCGCCACCAAAACTTAGGCAATGCTAGCAAATCAGAGGAGATGAGCTGAAGCGCCACCTTATTCTCCCAATGAAATTTTCCAAATTCCACCTCTTTCGACGCCATAAACTGCCCAATGCTAATTCCTGATTGCGCTTGAGCAGGGAGGCTAAGCGTATCATTGTATATCCACCGATTTAGATTTTGAAACCGAGCCTCTAGTTCTCCTTTCAATTGCTCATGGCGATAGCGAACATACATTTGTGTTTCTAGGGGTTTCAGCCAATCCAAATCCCATACATGCACTCCTGAAACAATCAATCGTTCTTGTAGTAAAGCAGGAGAGTATTGTTGTTGACTTATCCCACCAACGACCTTGCCGAATTTCTTTAAATCAATGTTCAAATCAGCCTTCACCAAGTAATCTCCTACCCCACTTGCTAGGGCAAAATGCGTTTCAGCATCGAAACGAACATACTCCTTAATCTTTGTTCGCATTTTCGCCCTTAACCGCAAATCATTAAAATAGAATGTTTTAGCTGGTTCTTGATATATCCATGAAAAAGCGTAGGAGAGCCCCGGTTCTATTCTAAAATAGCTACTACCTTCCTTGTTTCCAAGGAAAAGCCGCGCACTAAAATGGTTTTTGATTTGATTGACGCGAACCAAATTCCGAAGACCGAGCGCATTTACATAATATATGCCATAATAATCTGCATTATCTGTGGGATGCGTATCGAAAAACTTCAATTTCTCCCGTTTAACCGTCAACTCATGATGCAAAAAACTGGATTCTGGTATTTTGGGCGTATCGCTCATTGCCCTAGGCGGAATCTTTCGCTTTACTAAGCGTGCAGCAAAAGCAGAATCCGTTTCGACGACAGTAGAATCCAATAGCGGCAAGGTATCTACGACAAAACGGACTCGTTTTTCTACCTTGCTAAAGGGATTCCAGTATTGGCTCACACTGAATTCATTATGCGTATATTCGGTCTGTGAATTCTCTATGCGTACAGGTATTAAATCGCGACGCCCCGCATATATCTGGTTCTCCAAAAGTGTATCATTTTCGATTCCCCCATTATTTCGATTCTTAATCGTATTTCCAGCATAGCTAACGAAGGCTTTATACTCGTCATTCGGCGAACGATACCAAGCAGAAAAAGTATAATTGGAGTTTACAACCTGTTGATTCGTAAAGCTTCCCTTGTGATTTGCCCGTTTGTAGGATAAAAAGATATTCGCTCTTCGAGAGAAGTTTTGCGAAAATTTTGCCTGAATAAACGCATCTTCTTGGCTTGCAGCATTGTACGAAGCATCGGAATAGGGCTTACGACTATTGTAAAAGGGAACTTCTTCTTTGGTAATCAAGTAGCCATCATAATTGTGAAAGCCTAAATCAAATCCTTCTCGGTAGCGTTGTTGATAGAGCAAGGGATAATGCGCAGAACCAAAATTCCCCAAGTAATTATGGTCTACATCGCCCATTAAAACAGGTATATAGCGCTGAAAATGCCCTAGGGTATCCGCTCTTTTTTCAAGTTCAAAATCATCCTTATAGAAATAAAACACCGCAGTGCTATCATCCATTGAAAAGAATGGAAGTCCCGACTGGGCGAGCAAAGATGCCCAAGAACATAGACCAACTAATAGACTGAGAATGATTTTCAAGTGATGCTTTGTTTTAACTCAAGTTCAAAAAATAAAATTCAATCCGCAATTTAAAGATTAATTTGAATAGTTTGGGTGCAAAGTGATGGGATACACTAAATTTTAACAGAAAAATAAACTTTTCTTAGAATGGAACGTGGCTTTCTTATTTTCAAATTCCATCAGCGAAATTCCTTCTCTCGTCAATTTTCCGTCCACTTACGTCAAAACATTGGGTAAAAAACTTGCGAATGCCCTTAGACATTCCTATTTTCACCTGTAATTGAGCAATAGGTTTGGGAAACGGAAGTGTATATTTTGTTTGTACAACAAAAATTATATCCCATTTTCAGTTCTCTATCCTCCATTTTTAAAATCTTTGTATTTAAAAGAGTTTCTTATTCTATAAAATATGACTTACGAAAATTTCACTGTCAAAGCCCAGCAGGGTATCATCAAAGCGCAAGAGATTGCTAAGGAAAATGAACAGCAGTATGTCGATACTTCGCATTTACTAAAAGGCTTAATGCTTGTTGATGAGAACATTATCACTTATTTACTGGATAAGATGGGGATTGACCGTGAAAAATTGCATGGCCAATTGAATACCATCATTTCTACGTATCCTAAGATGGAGGGAAATGCCAAACAATACCTTTCTCAAGAAGCGAATCAGGCGGTGCGCTTTGCAAAGCAGTTGATGAAAGAATACGAAGATCAATACATTTCGGTAGAAATCTTTTTGCTGGGTATTATCAAGGGAGAAGATTTGACAGCCAAGATGTTGCGAGAACTTGGAGCTAGTGAAAAATCCTTACGCGAAGGCATTAAAGAACTTCGAAAGGGCCAGAAAGTAACCAGTCAAAGTTCGGAGGAACAATATAATGCCTTATCGCGCTTTGCTGTCGATCTTTGTCAGCTTGCCCATTCGGGAAAATTGGATCCTATCATTGGTCGAGATGAAGAAATGCGTCGGGTCCTACAAATTTTATCTCGAAGAAAGAAAAACAACCCTATAATTTTAGGTGAGCCGGGTGTTGGGAAGACGGCTATTGTGGAAGGAATTGCTTGGCGCATCGTCAATCAAGATGTACCTGAGAATCTTCAAGACAAAACCGTCATGGCTTTAGACCTAGCTTCCTTGATAGCAGGAGCGAAATACAAGGGGGAGTTTGAAGAGCGTTTGAAGGCCGTTATCAAGGAGGTTTCCAGTTCAGCGGGGCAAGTCATTTTATTTATTGATGAAATCCACACTCTCGTAGGAGCAGGAGGAGGAAGTGGCGCCATGGATGCTGCCAACATCTTAAAACCGGCGCTTGCTCGTGGGGATTTGCGGACAATTGGGGCGACGACACTCGATGAATATCAAAAATACTTCGAGAAGGACAAAGCGTTAGAACGTCGTTTTCAGAAGGTTATCGTAGAAGAACCTACGATAGAGGACTGTGTTTCTATTTTACGTGGTTTGCGTGAGCGTTACGAGAATCACCATCAAATAAAAATCACGGACGATGCACTGATTGCAGCAGTCCAACTGTCCAACAGGTATATTTCAGATCGTTTTCTTCCTGACAAAGCCATTGATTTAATGGATGAAGCAGGCGCCAAATTGCGTATGGAGCTAAATTCTGTTCCTGAAGAATTGGATGAGTTAGAGCGTAAAGTACGTCAATTAGAGATTGAGCGTGAAGCTATTAAGCGAGAGAAAAACAAGTCCAAACTGGACCATATCAATAAGCAAATCGCTAATCTTACGGAAGAACGAAATACTATTCGCGCTCAATGGAAAAGCGAAAAAGAGTTGGTGGATAAAATCCAAGATTGTAAGAAAATCATAGAAGAACTAAAGTTAGAAGCTGATGAGGCAGAGCGCAAGAGTGATTTTGCACTAGTAGCAGAATTGCGCTATGGGAAGATAAAGGCGGAGGAGAAAATATTGAAGGAAACGCAAGATAAGCTAGATAAGCTTTCTTCTGAAAATCGCTTGACGGATGAGGAAGTCAATGCAGAAAACATCGCGGAAGTTGTTTCTAAAGTAACAGGTATTCCGCTACAAAAGATGCTAAAAAGCGACCGCGATAAGCTGCTAAATATGGAAGCGGAATTGCATGAACGCCTTATCGGTCAAGATGAAGCGGTTGTGGCTGTCGCCAATGCTGTACGTCGTGCGCGTTCTGGAATGCAAGATGAAAACAAGCCTATCGGTTCTTTCATTTTCCTAGGGCCAACGGGTGTTGGAAAGACGGAGCTGGCGAAAGCTCTTGCGGAGCAGTTATTCAATGATGATCAGGCTATTACAAGGATTGACATGAGTGAATACCAAGAACGTCATATGGTTTCGCGACTAGTCGGAGCGCCTCCAGGATACGTGGGGTATGATGAGGGCGGCCAATTGACGGAGGCTGTGCGCCGCAAGCCTTATTCTATCGTACTCCTTGATGAAATCGAAAAAGCGCATCCCGATACCTTCAACATTTTATTGCAAGTACTAGATGATGGCCGTTTGACGGATAATAAAGGCCGCGTAGCGAATTTTAAGAACACGATTATCATTATGACGTCTAATATGGGTGCTAATATTATCCTTGATAATTTTGAGGATTTAGAGCATGTTGATGAGGATAAGCAAGGGGAAATCATCAGGGCCACACAAGAAGAAGTGTTTGAAAAGCTCAAAGATGAATTGCGTCCTGAGTTCTTGAATCGAATCGACGAGCGGATTATGTTCCGTCCACTGTCGAAAGCTGAAATTCGCCAGATTTTAGAATTAATGCTTAAGAGTATTCGCAAGAGATTGGCTAAGCAAGGTTTAAGTATCTGGTTTAGTGACCGCTCCTTGGATCATTTAGCGGATTTGGGCTATGAGCCTCAATTTGGTGCTCGCCCTATGAAGCGTGTTTTACAATCGCATGTCGTCAACGAATTATCTAAACACTTGTTGAGTGGAAAATTTGATGCGGGTAGTACGGTCTATGTCGATGTGAACGAAAAGGATCAACTCCTTTTCCTTACCGAAGAGCCTGAAATCATCCCTTTTGAGAAGCCTAAGCCTGCGCCAAAACCTAGGAAGAAAAGCCGCAGAAGTCGTAGTAAAAGCAAGGAGGAGAAGGCCGAAAAGGCAGAGAGCAAATTGACGGAACAAGCGAAAGAAGTGGAAAAAGCGGCCAAGGATCTGGAAGATGCTGCTAAGAAGTTGAAGAAGTAGTTTTTTTGTAGTGCGTAGAGGGAATTGCGTAGAAAGACGAATCTTCTACCGTATTTACTACAGGAACTAAGTTATAAGAAGCCAGCAATTCTCGGTTTGACTTAAAAAACATGTTTTTAGTAACTAATGAGTGGACTCTTGCCTTTGTTTTTCAAAACTTGGTGACTTATTTTACGAACCAAGGGGTTGAAACCCATT
>JAHDHB010000152.1 GCA_020631545.1 Saprospiraceae bacterium
GTAATAGAAGACTATGAGTTTTCGACGCTTTGCTTGAAAAGACACCTTGACAAAGGACAAAAGACATAGGACAATCCGCGATAGCTATTGGGACGCAGAGCAGGTCTAACTACCTAGTTCTCTTCAACTTGAAACTCCTTGAAAAATATCGTGACTTTTCTCACGATAAAGATCACCCTAGCGATTAAGGTGTATCTATTATTGTTATCAACTACTTAAACTTGGAATTATTTTGAAAACAACTAATAAAACCATAACACAAATAGAACCGTGGATAGACAATGCCGAACTTGTTCAGTTAAAACGTGTTATTGATTCTACCTTCCTTACAGAACATAAGCTAACGAAAGAATTTGAACAATTGGTGGCAGACTATACTGGTGCGAAACACGTTGTAGCGACTTCAAATGGCTCCACGGCCTTGTATGCAGGTTTATTTGCCCTTGGTATTGGCCCTGGAGATGAAGTTATTGTCCCTAATTTCACTTTTGTAGCCTCTTGTAATGCCATAATTTTAACCGGAGCAAAACCCGTATTTTGCGAGGTAGATGCTAAGACATTTTGTATTGATGTTGATAAAATTGAGGCATTAATTACCGAAAAAACCAAGGCTATTATGCCTGTACATATTTATGGGCAAAGTGCTGATGTTCCCGCTATTTTAAAAATTGCTAAGCAATACAACTTGAAAGTTATCGAAGATGCTGCCCAAGCAATTGGTGTACTTTACGATGGAGAACATGTTGGCTTAAAAAGCGATTTAAGTATCATTTCTTTTTATGGTAATAAAACGATTACATGTGGAGAAGGTGGCGTAGTCATGACGCAAAGTAAAGAAATTGCAGATAAAGTTTATCGCTTAAAAAATCATGGCCGTCCTAAGCGTGGAACCTTCATCCATGAAGATATCGGCTATAATTTCTCCATTACCGAAATGCAATCCGCTGTAGGTATAGCACAAATGGGTAAGTTACCAGCTATCATTGAACGAAAACAAGCCATTCATGATCGATACATGAATGAATTGCAAAATATTGAGGGCTTTGTTCCTGTGGAAATTGACAAGCGTTGCAAACCCGTTTTCTGGTTTACTTCTTTCCTTACTGCTCAGCGAGAGGAGTTAGAGCTATACTTGAGAAATCATAACATTCAGTCGCGAAAATTCTTTTGCCCCTTACACTTACAACCTTGTTATCAAGGAATGATAGATGAAACGGCTTCTTTCCCTATTAGTACAAAAATTTATGAACAAGGTATTTCTTTACCTTCTGCATATAATTTAAAGGATGAAGACCAAACGTATGTTATTGAATGTATTAAAGCATTTTTCAAACAAAAATGAACCAAATTTCTGCTAAGAACAAGCTGATAAAACTCCTGAGTAAAAAATCAGCATTCCCAAAGTTATGTACTGCATTGGAGAAGGATTTGTCCTACTACCCTGCTTTAACGACAAAAGAGATTTTGGCTTGCAACAACCTTACTATCAAAGTGAAAGAAGGTTGTGGAGCCCAAGTACTAGAGAAGGATAAGGATACTCGATTTACGCCTTATCTTCAAGCTGTTATCAATCCTGTTGTTAAAGCTTATAAGGAAAAACACCCTTTGCATCCTTTTGATGATCGAAAATTTCGATTAGATAAATTTCATTTGAAAAAAGGAGCTTCTTCAGAATTGACGCTTTCTTTAGGGCCAACTATGTATCAGCAGTATCAAGCAGATGCGCAACGCTCGAAGGAGGAAGCTATTGGCTTAATGATTAAAGGTATGGAAAGGGCAAACGATCCGTATTTTTATTTCTCTAAAATCTTAGGGGTGACCGTAGTCGTTTATACAAAAGAAGGCTACGTCTTTCTCGGAGAACGCGCCAGTCACATAGATTCAGCGGGTATGCTAGGTTTTGTTGGAGGAACTGCCACATTTCAAGAAGATATTAACAAGGTTGATTTTTTCCATGATTTAAAAACAGAATTAGAGGAGGAAATCGGGTTTGTTGCTAAGGCAGACACGGCATTTCAGTTTGTAGGGATTGCAGGAAATACTTTCACAAGTGAATTAGACCTAATCTTTGTTTATCAGAGTGATAAAGATAGTGTCTATTTTGAAAATAGCCTCCTTTCCGAACACCAAAGGATGGTATGTATCAAAGATAAAGCACAGGCTATATCTTTATTAACAAAAGGCTTATTCCTAGGAGAATCAGACCCCAAACAACTGATGTATCCTACCCGTTTTGGCCTAGAATATTTTTTACATAATTGTTGAACTTTAATTATCTT
Source organism: Saprospiraceae bacterium (assembly GCA_020631545.1). Lineage (GTDB taxonomy): Bacteria > Bacteroidota > Bacteroidia > Chitinophagales > Saprospiraceae > JAHDHB01. The sequence goes on from JAHDHB010000152.1 coordinate 2,280, forward strand.
ATGTCTAAAAAAATTAAGGTAACGTATATTTTTACGCACCACATTAGATGGGTGGCTTATGAGTGGCTTGCACTACACCTAGATCGAACTAAATTTGAAGTAGATTTTCTTATTCTTAATAAGGAAGATCCGATGGTAGATTTTCTAAAACAAGAAAATATCCCCTATAAAACGACAACTTTCCAGGATTATGCGAATACCCCTGAAGTGGTCAAGTTTATTTATGATCATTTGGTCGAAAACCAAACAGATGTTGTCCACACCTATTTTTTTGCTGGCCACATAACAGGCATACAAGCAGCTTTTTATGCTAATGTACCTGTTCGAGTATTCACCCGCCAACACGGAGGTATCCAATACAAACGTCATGCACCGAGCAAATTTAAACTTCTTTGGAATATGGCTTCGGATGCTGTAGCCGTAACGAATTGGGGTAAACAAAAAATGATTGCTGATGGTGTTCCTGAGCATAAAATATCTGTTATTCCTAATGGCTATGACTTAAGAGAATTTGAAAACGTTTCAGCGCAAAGAATCCAAGCATTACGTGACAAGTATATCGGTGACCACAAGGGGCCAGTTATTGGTGTAGCCGCTAGATATGTTGACTGGAAAGGAGTTAAATACATTGTTGAAGCTTTTCAAACCATTTTGAAAGCTCAACCCGATGCACTTCTTGTACTAGCAGGCACTCATTTTGACACTTCGAGCCTAAAAAAAGAGGAAGGAGAAAAGCAAGAGAATAGCACCTATGCGCCTAATCTGGAATACCCGATGTTGGTGCATCAATTACTAGCCCAACTTCCCGCTAGTTCTTATCGAGAAATTTATTTCGAAGATGATCTTTTTGCTTTATTTCGGCTGTTCGACATCTTTGTTCATGTACCAACAGGTCTTGATAGAGAAGCTTTTGGACAAGTATACATTGACGCCATGCTTTCTCGTGTTCCTTCTGTCATTTCTCTTTCTGGTATTGTTGTAGATTTTGGAAAGCACAAGGAAAATGCTTGGGTCGTAGATTACCAAAATAGTCCACAAATCGCCGAAGGCGTTTTAGCCTTGTTAGAGGATAAGGAACTACGAGAAAAAATAGCGGAAAATGCCTATAAAGAGGCTGCCAACTATAGTCTAGAGAATCAACTCCTTAGATTAGAAGAACTTTATATTGAAGGAGTAAACAATCATAAAGTTAAACATCAAGCTGATGCCTGCTTTTACAGTAAACAATAAAAACATTTTGTTTATCCATATTCCGAAAACTGGAGGAACTAGTATCGAAGCTTGGCTAAGCAAACATTCAAGCAATGGGATTAACTTTTTTTCGACAGAACACTTGCCATTTTTGAAATGCGTACCTCAACACTTAACTTACAGTGAGTTAAAAGTATTTCTGGCAAGTTTCATGTCTTTTGATTATATATTCACAATCGTTAGGAACCCTTATAAAAGGCTTGAAAGTGAATACTTTTACAGAACAGAAAAGGTAATTCAAAAAGCTATAAAACGTCCAGATTTTTCTATCTGGGCGCTTCGTCAACTCCATTTTTATCAAGCAGATAAATATCATTTAGACAATCATCTTCGTCTGCAAGTTGATTTTCTTGATAAAGACGTTGAGGTATTTCGGTTCGAAGATGGTATTAATAATATTATTCAGCACATCGCTAAAAAGCTAGATGTCTCCTCGCCATCGACTTTTCCTACAAAAAATACTTCTAAAAAAGAACCTATTGAATGGTCTTCTGAATTACTAGCACGCTTTAATTCTATTTACATGAACGATATCATCCAATTAGGTTATCCAAAAGAACAATACAAAATTCCCCCAATACAGAACCTTTTAAAATCCTCCAAATGAAAAAGATAAAGCGTTCCTGGTTATATGAATTAATTTTTGAGAAAATCTGGACTAGGCAAAGACTCACTCAAATACTAGGTAAGCATTTAAACAATACGGTCGCTAGTGGTATAGCTAAAGGAATGCAATATGAACTAAAATCTGCTTGGAGTTCATCTGTACTCAACAAATTAGTAGGTACTTATGAGTTAGAATTATTGCCTTTATTTGAAGCTTTTGACCAGAACCCTCCCTCCATAGTATTCGACATTGGTGCAGCAGAAGGGTTTTATGCTATTGGTTGCTTGGTTCGTTGGCCTAATGCCCAACTACATGCCTGGGAAGAACAGGCAACTTCTCGAACTATTTTACATCGCCATGCTGTTTCAAATAAGGTTACGGAACGGCTTACCGTACATAATGCCTGTTCTGTAATAGAATTATCGAATGCTTTAAAACGTTTTAAGCCTGATTTGATAATTATTGATGTAGAAGGTTTTGAAATGAACCTTTGTACGGAAGAGGTAATGCAACACGGGAATGCTACAACATGGGTAATTGAATGTCATTCTGCCGAAATAGAGGAGACCCTAAAAAAACGATTCCAAGCGACTCACCATATAGAGGTCATTCGAAATAGAGGGGAATCTTTTAATGATATTCAGGTAAAACTCCCTTTTTTATGTACACTCTTGCCACAAGACCGGTTTAGAATTGTACATGAGCGGAGAATAATTCCAACGCCTTGGATCATTGCTCGGCCAAAACTCAAAACTTCCGTCTAATTAAGAAGGGAAACTAAGATTCCTTCAAATTCTGGAAAAAATTAAATAACACAGTCGCTAGTGCTGCGGCTACTAAGGTGCGGTTAAAGGCTTATTTTACAAGCCTTTAGGGTAGCGTCACTTTAGCAATAAATCACTCCAGCTCCACCAACACATCCATCCCCTCACCTTCCAAAATCCCCTGCTTCAAAATCTCCAAATTCTCCAAGTGTTCTACGGCTATCTGATTAGAAAGCAAAGCAAATTTAGACTCCAAAACAATCCGCTTCGGAGACACCTGTTGTAGCGAGAAATGCCATTCCCCACTAGGCGTCTTCACCGATTTAGCACAATCCTCCGCTTCATTCAGTAAGGAAATAGGTTGATCAAAATCTAGCGTATACGTATAAGCATCTACGCTAGTAAACAGGGGAAAATAATCCAATTTGCGATCTTTCTCCATCCGTTCAGGCAAAACATGAACCAACCAATCCTTTATTTTTATCCTAAATACGCCCTCTTCGACTAAGGAAATGGGTTGTTTGGTCGTCCATTGATAATTCAAATAGAAGTCACTGTTATTCAAAGTCTCATCCTTCAACACTAATTCCGACTTTAGCAATTCCCCTCCCTGTTTTTGCTTAACTTCATGAGCCATCAAAGCAAATAAGCGCCCAGCATCATCCCATTTTTGATAATGCGCACGATGAATTGGCCCAAAACCTCCTTTGTACAATAGTTTCGAGTAAAACGTTAACTGTTTTTCTTCTGTATTAACCAGAACATTAATATTTCGACGGATTTGATTCGAGCTAGGTTGCGAATAAGGCAAACGCAATTTTCCTAAATGCTCTGCATCATCGGGTTTATATAAAAAGGCCTCCGTTCCCTCCAGTTCAAAAGGAACACGATCAAGATCATATACCGCATCTTTCGTTTTAGGAAATAAAAAGTGTGGCTCGTCATTTTCATCCAAAAACAAGTAGAATAATTCTTGCACTTGAGTATGCGCAGGAAATTTCAAATCTAAAGCCCCATCATAACGATTTTTTGCAACGCCTAAATAAAAATCCACGCCCATTCTTTCAAGCATGTCCTTATACAACTTTAATAGTATCAAATAATTAACTTGCTGTTGCTCTAAAAAGTAGCTAAGACTTCTATTAATTTCTGTATTAGCAACAGACTGAAATTTAAGCTGTTGATTAGACCAATCATGTAAACATTTTAGTTGTTCTAGAATAGAAGATTCTTCCTTTCCTTCCAAGCGTTTCGCATACCAAGCAGCCATCCAATTGGGTTTCCGATTTTTTAGGCTAAGATCTTTATAATAAATAGATTCTAACAAATCCAGCCAAGTCATATTCGAAGGGAAAGCATTATCCGGATAGAGTTTATAAAGTTCTAAATTGTAAGCCAAATAAGGCAGTGTCAAAGCAGGAATAGCTCCCCGCTCATCCCGAATAGCGGGCAAATCACGAGCCGTCCAGCTAAGCCGTTTTTTATCTAAATGAAAAGTGGTCTCTATCTTAGGAAGGTCGTTATAGGCTTGAAATAAAACCTCAATATCCAAGGAAAGCGCTAGCGTAAACGTCGATTGAATAACAGGAAATTCAGCATGAAAAAACACATTCCCTCCTGGATCCACCTGCCTTCCCTCCCGAATGACCACCCATTCCAAAATATCACCAACCTCCAAGCCTGGCAAGCTATAGATCTGCTCAAGTAGCCCACTAGAAGAACTTGCCTCTTCCCCAAAAGGAAGCGGACGAATGTCGTTTGGAGAGAAGTGTATCAATTCGCCCGAAGATTTCAAAACACGAGCAGCAATCCGAGAAATACTAAGATTATCTTGATAAGGAAAGCGAATTTTCCGGCATTGCTCCAGCACAGCAGCGTCCTGAATCTTCAATCGCCTCTTTCGTGTCTCCTTAAATTGAAATTTGGAATACCGAAAATAACATTCCCTAACCATTGTTTGCTCTAACACAACAGCTTTACTATCAACATATTCCGCTAGCACCTCATGAGGTGCTTCTAATGCCGTTTTCCACTTGTAATCATCTTGTTTTTGTGCAAATAACAAAGCAGGAAACCAGCAAAAGAACAGCAGAATTGAACATTTTTTTAAGGGTTTCAAATCCTTCATGTTATCGCTTTTTTAGCGGCTAGGTCACAAATTAAGCGTTCGGTTTTCGCTTCCTAGTAGGTTATTTGATTTCACTTTAAAAAGCTTGCATTTATAAAAAAATATGATTTATGATGTAAGATGTATGAAGCCCTCATGGCGTAAATTATTATTTGCTAGCAAATAATAAACTTCATACTTCCTAAGCTGGCATAGCCAGAACCAAGAAAAAGCGTTTAGCTTATGTGTCTTAAAAAGGTCGCAGACCTCCTTCTATGTCTTTAGCGTCTAGTACATCACGTTATGCTTATATCTTCTTATGAGCCTTATATGGTTAAAAATCGCCAAAACGATAATGCCACATTTCATTTTCTGTACAAAAAACGTAGAAGTTTATGCCCAAGAGCTTATATCGTATTTTGAAGAGGAGCATTTTTAGAGTGGCCTCTTATTTCGTTTTTCCGCAAAAATCTTTGTGTTTTCTTTGTGCGCTTTGTGGCAAATAAGTCATTATTTAAAAACAAGCACCAAGTCAAGCATTTCCCGAGCCAGCACATTGATTTTAGCATAAGTTTCCAGCAGCCCCTCCCCTATCTCCAAATGCTCATTCGTAAATCGGTAGCTAATATACAGGCTATCTTCATTCTTTTGTTCAATTTTGAAATAAAATCCCAATCCATTTTCATAAAAATCAATCCCTTCGGGCAATTCAGTTCGAATAGGACGCTTAAAATCTAGTTGAATAAAAAAACGATTGTCTTGCGTATGTGGAGCAGTCAAGGTAAAACCAGCAGGAATAGAACGCGCTAAATCATGTGGAAAAGGTAAGAAATCCAAGGGAAGATACCGCTTCGCCTTGTTTTTTGAGATAAGGTTAGAAAAATTCAATTGTGCCATCGCAAGCACAGGAGCCGCTTTGGCCTCAAATGAAAGAAGAGCAGGCCTTTGCTCTAGAAAAAGGAGTGCTTGTAGATAAGCAGAAATATCAGCATCCGTTGATTTTGCAAAAGCCTGAGATTTCACAGAAGCTAAGCCCTCTTGTCGAAGATTTACGATTCCCTCAAAGCCATTCTCCTCCTCATTTAAGCCTAAATTGTAATGGACATCAAATACATTCGCATCTTTAGAAACAATAGGAATGGTCTTGAATTCATGTCCATTTCGGTCAAAAACTAAAACCTCACTTCCTTGTGTTTTTCTAGAAGGAAAACCAAGCATTCCGCCCTTCTCAGTAGCATCCAAATATAGCGTATCCTCTTCCACAACGACCTCATTCATAAGATGATTGAAAGCCCCCAAACCAGCAAATTGCTTTCGATAAGCATAGGATTGCGTAGTCGCGAGCACCAACCGAGCCTTAAACCCAAAATGCCGTAGAAGACAATGGATTAAATTGCTCATATCCTTACAATCTCCTTGCTTTTTAGTCCACACCCATTCCGCTTGATGCGGCAAAACAGCATGAATATTATTCCTAGGAGCATAATAAGACACCCGATCACGGACGGTCGTATAAATTCGATTGACTTTGTCAAAATCATTATCCTCCTCAGCCAATAACTCTTCAAAAAAACGAAGTGTGCTGGTATCCAAGACTTGAAAAGGAGCTAACAAATCCAAATACGCTGAACAAAAGGCCGAATAAGCCCCCACCGTTTTAGGCGCTACATTTACTTGTAAAATAGGCGCTTGAAAATCAGAACGCAAATTCTTAGCAGGATTCGTACTAGCAGGCAACGTCAAGGAAGGAACGGCTTGAATAGTATAACGAGTCTCCCCCTCAAAACTAGTAGAATCAATGTTAATTTCTAAATCTTGCAACAAAGACGAATTCCCATCAAGCTCATAATGAAGTCGATGCGTATTAGGCAAAGCCAAAACATACGTTATCGTATCCGTCGGTTTATCAGCCAAAAGCGGTAAGGAAGTCAGCAACAACAAAGGCCGAGTCACCTTCTTATACGTATACTCAAATTCCTTAGCGGTAGGCGGTAGTTCAAGCGTAAACCTAGAAAGCGGTAAATCAAAATACTGATTTTTTTTAGGCTCCGAAATGATCCTTTTCCCTCGAATCTTCTTCGTTTTCCCCTGCTCCGTTCGATACTCCAGCACCAATTTTTCAGGTTCCTCCGTTTCATGATAAGGAATATCGATCACACTTGCTTCCTCCGAGAGCATATTCCCCAAAACACGTATTTCACTAGTAAACCTATCATCCTCAGGAAAAACACGAATAAACTCCTGATGATGCGAGACTTGATACTGCCCAAAAACTTGAAAAGGACAAAGGACAAAAGACAAAAGACAAAGGACTATTCCAACTTCGTTGGCTAAAACCTTAGCGCGATTTTTCTCCCCATACCGATCTCGCCTACTGCTAAGCCATTCCCGCTCAGTAGATGTCTCCCTAGTAAAAGGTATAAAAGCTATCGTCTCTTCGGTTTTCATACAAGAACAAAGGTACATTGAAAAATTGATTTTGCAATTGGATAGCTGCATCAAAGGCTTTTAGGGCAGTTCTGAAAAATATTCGAAGGTTTTTAGCCTCATTTTATTCTTCAAGCCTGTGCCTGGTATGAGCCGAGTCGTATTAATCTTTGTGTTTTCTTTGTACTACATGCTTTCATTTTGTTGTTTTTTAAACACGAAATTACAAGTAGAGGTTTTGAATGACAGCGAGTTGCAGAGGTTTTTTTGACCGTTTTTTCTACGTAAGAAAAGTCAATATTAAAAATGTCGTAAAATACGCTACTCCTTTGTGTCTCTGTGTCTTTGTGGCATTTTTTTACGCCAAAACCTTAGCTAATGGCGCAGCCGTCTTGAGCTCTTTGTGGCAAAAAACATCGTTGTGCGACTCTAATCATTTCAGAAAGTCAGAACATTCGTAATCCCCCAACTCATCCCCTGCCGTTTTGGCTTAAAAAAGCCCAGAGAAATGTCATAAAAACAGCAATCAAGCCGACAAAACCCAATGGCATAGAAGTTGACCCTAAGAGGAAGAATTTTAAGCAACTTACTTAACTGTCATAATGACATTTAAAGAACGATATGAGTACATTTGGAGATATGTTGGCTAATATGCGATTAGATGATGATTTTGACTTTATTCCGCCCCTACTTCCCTTATACGATAATGATGATGATTTGAAGGAAGAACAATACCCTGATTCCCTTCCTATTCTAATCTTGAGAAATACCGTCATGTTTCCAGGCATGATCATACCGATTACCATAAGCCGCCCAAAATCTATTCTGGCCATTGAAGAAGCCGAGCAGAGAGGTCGATTATTGGGGGTGCTTGCTCAAAAGGAAATCGAAACGGAAAACCCTACATCCCAAGATTTGTATCGCATTGGTACAGTAGCTAGAATCATGAAGCTGCTCAAGATGCCCGATGGTGGTATTACCGCTATTTTGCAAGGCCGAACACGTTTCCAATTAGAGGAAGTGCTGACAGAAGATCCCTTTCTCGAAGGAAAAATTTCTATTCTTCCAGACCTTATCCCTCATTTCACGGAAGAATATCAGGCGCTCGTAGCTTCCATTACGGATATGGCGAAGCAGATTATAAGGCTTTCTCCAAATATTCCGAATGAAGCGACTGCCGTATTGAAAAATATCGGCCAACGCGGTACACTCCTCAACTTTGTAGCCTCTAACATCAATGTCAAGGTAGAAGTTCGACAAGCCGTTCTAGAAGAAAATAATGCCGAAGCAAAAGCTAAAAAAATACTAGAACTCATTGATAAAGAGCTTCAACTCCTTCAATTGCGCAACAAAATTGAGAATAAAGTTCGCGTAGATCTGGACAAGCAACAAAGAGATTATTTCCTCAATCAACAGCTTAAAACCATTCATGAAGAGCTTGGCCATAATTCAAATGAAAAAGAATTAGAAATCCTTGCCTCCAAAGCGGAGGATATGGATTGGCCAGAAGAAGTTCAAAAAGCTTTTGATAAAGAATTAAAAAAAGCCAAAAGAACAAACCCCGCAGCGCCTGACTACTCCCTTGTTATCAATTATTTGGAATTCTTACTAGAGTTGCCTTGGAAAAAGTACACCAAGGATAACTTTAACCTAAAGAAAGCTCAAAATACCCTAGATAAAGATCATTTCGGTCTAGAGAAAGTCAAGGATCGTATCCTAGAACACCTAGCAGTGCTCAAACTAAAAGGTGATATGAAAGCACCGATTTTGTGCTTGGTAGGCCCTCCAGGCGTAGGAAAAACCTCCCTAGGAAAATCCATCGCGAAAGCATTGAAACGCAAGTACATCCGCATGTCGCTAGGAGGTTTACACGATGAATCCGAAATCAGAGGACACCGAAAAACCTACATCGGGGCTAGGCCGGGTCGCATCATGCAATCCTTGAAAAAGGTAGCAACCTCAAATCCCGTTTTTATCCTTGATGAAATCGATAAAGTAGGAAAAAGCTTTCGAGGCGATCCTTCTTCTGCCTTGTTGGAAGTCCTTGATCCAGAACAAAATTCGACCTTTTACGACAATTACTTAGAACTAGAATACGATTTGTCAAAAGTGATGTTTATCGCTACCGCAAATTCCCTCGCCACCATCCAACCCGCACTATTGGACAGAATGGAAATCATTCATGTTAGTGGCTACTCCGTAGAAGAAAAAGTCGAAATTGGTAAGCAGCACCTCATCCCTCAACAACGACAAGAACACGGCCTAAAAGGAAAAGATGTCAAGTTTAAGCCAGAGATTATCGCTAAAATCATTCAAGATTATACCAGAGAATCGGGTGTGAGGGAGTAGAATAGAAGAATAGCAGGCGACATGCGTGGTGTAGCCCGTAGCCATGGACACAAAGTATAATAAAAAAAGC
>JAHDHB010000153.1 GCA_020631545.1 Saprospiraceae bacterium
AGTAGGAAAAGAGTTTTCTTCTTTATTTCAGTTTCTAGGCGGCAGGGTTTGTAGTCCCTAACTTCTATTAAGTTATCAGGATAGTTAAAAAGTATTTCTAAATCAAGTTTTTAGCTTAAAAAAAGCGAGTTTTTTCATAAAAAACAATAAATTTGCATCATCTTCTCAGTTCATCTTCAATAAATTGTATGAAAAAAGCAACCATTTCCAAGGCAAATTTCCAATTTTTAACCGATTTAAGGGATAATAACAATCGTGAATGGTTCAATGCACACAAGGATCGTTATCTTGATGCGCAGGAGAATATGATTGCTTTTGCGGATGATGTGCTGAATCTAATGACGGAACACGACCACATCGTTCAACAAACGGGGAAGAAGTGCTTGTATCGAATCTATAGAGATGTTCGTTTTTCTAAAAATAAATTGCCTTACAAAACGAGTTGGGGAATCGGTATGAAACGGGCAACGGTTTGGTTAAGAGGAGGGTATTATTATCATATAGAGCCACAGGGTTCTTTTGTCGCTGGTGGTTTTTGGGGGCCAAGTTCGGAGGATCTTCTTCGAATACGGCAGGAATTGGCGGCGGATTCTCAACCTCTTCGTAAGATCATTCAAACACCTCTTTTTCAAGAATATTTTGGGGATTTACTGGGACAAAAACTTAAAACTGCGCCTAGAGGTTTCGCTAAAGATCATCCAAATATCGAGTTCCTACGCTACAAACAATATCTAGTAAAAAGGTCTTTTACCGACAAGGAAGTTTTAGCAAAAGGGTTTCAGGATGAGGTTGTTAAAACTTTTCGTGCTATGCGTCCTTACTTCGATTTTATGAGTGAGACGTTGACTACGGACTTGAATGGGGTGGCTATTTATTGAGATTATTTGTTTAATATCTAGCAAATAAAGCATTTGAATTTTCTTTTAAGAATTGAACGAACTTTTATTTTGCGATTACAAAATGCAAGCCCCAAAGTGGGCGTTACAAAATAGCCCAGTCCGTAAGGGCTGGGTGATAATGGCTTATAGGACGAAAGCCCTGAATGGGCGAAACAGAAACGAGAATCTACGAGTTCAAAGATATAGTTTCTTAGTAGTCAGCAACATGTGTGTTAGTTTTTGTGTCGCACCGTTGGCGCTTTCGTTCTCCTCATTTACTACAACCCAGCCCTTACGGACTAGGCTATTATATGTCGCCACCTTCGGGGCTAGCTCTCTTATCAAGTTGAACAGGTCGAGACAATTCACGGTAAATATTCGAGGATGACAAGGGCAAGATAATTAAGGAGTTGTACCACCCGTTTCCAATAGCTATCGCGGATTGTCCTATGTCTTTTGTCCTTTGTCAACATGTCTTTTCAAGCGAAGCGCAGAAAACGCTTAATCCCTAAGCAAGTCGAGTTTTGTTTTTAACCATTCTACTGTAACTAGAGGTCTTCCATCATTTAGTTCTTGTTCTATTTTCTTATCAAGTTTTGCATCAAAAACAGCTCTTAGCTTTACGATTTTGAGTAGAATATTTGTGAAGTTTTTGTAGGCTTTTTCTTCGTTTTTAGCGATAGATTCATTCGTGCGTAAAAACTGTTTAAACGATAAACTCATGTTTATCAGTAATTCATCTTCCTTCAATTCAAAATAGGTTTTTAGCGATAGAAATTTCCGATTTAATTCATAGACGGTATCAATTTTTCCTTCCATCTTATTTAGGTGCATCAGGCTGTTATCATAATTCTTCTGGTAAAAGCAGATGATTGCTTTATTGAAGTTATAAACGCCTTTTCTAAAATTAGGACTTATAAAATCAATATATTCTTCTAAGAACTGATTCCCCCATTCAAATTCACCAAGCTGAGCCGCTAGAGAAATAATGTTTTTCATTCGATAATGCGACAAATACGTACTTATAATCAAAGCATTATATTGAACTGTTTTGTTATAGACGGAAAACAATTCTTGTCTAAAATTGGAATGGCCCTTCTTTATTTTATTTACACAATAATTAGCTGCCACAGAAAATAACTCACTTAATTCTTTCCTAGGAATAATTCGATGATGTTTGTCGATTAAACTCATAAATTGATGAAAATGCGCTGTTTGTTCGCTTTCTTTCAACATCAAAACGGCAGTATAAAATAACTTGATTAAAGGCGTATCTAATAAATCAGATGTTCTTGCCAATTTCATAATGATTTCAAGTTGTGCCTTGTCATACTCCGCATTAAGGTTGGCGGCATAAGATAACAACAAACGATAGCCTAGGTAAATTTCATCCAACAACTTAATTAAAAGCCTGGGGTCGAAGTTTTTATCTCCCTTCTCATATTCTAAGTGATATTCTCGAAGACTCTTGGTAAATAATAATTTTTCGATATAAAACTGGGGGCCACGAAGCTTTGAAGCCTCATGCTTTTTCTTGGTTTCCACATACTTCCTTTCAAAATAAACCCACAATTCCTTCTCCTTTAAGCTCTCCAACAGTAGGTATTTTTTAAAATAATCATGATCTTTTAAGCGATCTTGAATCAAAAACTCCTCCGCCAACTCCGTTAATTTACTAGAAACGACACTCAAGGAAGAATTAAACTTGGCTTTATGCGGGAATAATTTTTTAAAGACTACCTCTTTCGAAATATCTACTGATTCAGGAGCTTCAAAATATTCGATAATTATATCCAATAACTGTTTACACTTAAGATTTTTATTAAAAAACGGAGAGCCAACCATTTCTACAAGACGGATCAACTCTTTTTCAGAAAAACGTTGTAGCAGACGAAGTAATTTACTCTTTTTCATAACATTAGATTAAAAACAAACACAGGTATGATTAAAATGCTTTTTTGAGAAAAATTTAGCTTGCAAAAAAATTGAGCATTACTAATTATCTCAAAATAAAATTATTAAAAATAAGCTAAAAAATAAATTAAATTCAAATTTATGAGAATATTCGTTTTTTTTCTGGTTTCACAGCCTATCATAATGCCATATCTTTGATTCGTATTCTATTTGAAGGAAAAATCTTATACTATGAAAACTAACCTACTTATTCTAGTCTTTTCTGGTCTTTTTTTGTGTGTGTTTTCCTTAAACCTAACCGCTCAAAAACATGCTGATAATCAACTATTTGTTAGATTCAATCCTGAAACTACTTTAAAAAATCGAGCACAACTTAAAACTGAATTAAAAGCACAAATTTTAAATACTTATGATACCAATTGGCAGCTTTGGGAATTGCCTTCTTCGGAAGTGACGCAACGCGGAGGAATTGAGGCCATTATTCAACAATATGGAAAGGACGGTGGAGAAGTGAAACTAGAACCGAACTACCAAATCCATCTCGCAGGACTGCCTACCGACCCCGAATTTGCTTCGCAATGGTATTTGAATAACTTAGGCATAAAGCCTGACCAAGTAGCTGGAGCTCATGTTGATGCTCTCAAAGCTTGGGAAATTCGAAAAGAAAGTCCTGACGAAATTGTTGCTATTTTGGATACAGGAATCGACTGGAAACATCCCGATTTAGTCAATAATATTTGGCAAAACCTAGGGGAAGACGCTGATGGTGATGGTATTGTACTAGTCTATACTGGAGCGGCTTGGATTTTTGATCCTGGAGATATGAATGGAATAGACGATGATGGTAATGGTTATATTGATGATTTTATCGGCTGGGATTTTGTGAATAATGATAATGATCCCATGGATTTAATGGGACACGGTACTCATGTAGCTGGTATTCTAGCTGCAGAAGGTAATACTATTGGAATTTCAGGTATTACGAAGCAAGCACAACTCATGGCCTTGCAAATTTTCGACTTCAATACCTCTTATAACAGCCAAGCAATCTTAGCTTTAGAGTATGCCCGAAGGAATGGTGCAAAAGTCGTTAATAATAGCTGGGGCGGTAGTGGATATAATCAACCTTTGTATAATGAAATAGATTCTTCTAGCAACAATAACATTTTAATGGCCTGTGCTGCTGGAAATTACAGTTGGAATTGGCCTTGGAGGGATATTGATGCAAAACCCTTTTACCCTGCTAGTTATGACTTGGACAATATCATCGCTGTAGCAGCAACTAAAGCCAATGATTTGTTATGGGACACTTCGAATTACGGAGCCATCAATGTAGATCTTGCTGCACCCGGTGTGGATATTTTTAGTACGCAAGTATCCACAAATTCTATTCAATATGGTAATAAATCTGGGACTTCTATGGCGACGCCACTTGTAGCTGGTGCAGCAGCTCTGCTACGAGCAGAATGCCCTAATCTTAGCCCACCACAAATTCGATATGCCTTGATGTCCACCGTTGACACTTTAGCCTCACTGTCAAGCTATTGCCAATCCTCTGGTCGTCTAAACTTACACAAGGCACTAGAAGGCGTAACGGGACTTGACGCTTCTTTTTCCTACACGATAAATGGGCTTTCTGCTAGTTTTACGCCTGACTTTTCAAGCAATTTGGCCTCTTGGTCATGGGATTTTGGAGATGGAGGGCAGAATAATGAGCAATTCCCTATTCATACTTTTCCTTCTTCGGGGGTGTATGAGGTCTGCTTGGAGAAAGAGAATTTTTGTGGGGTGGATACGGTTTGTCGTTATGTTACCGTACTGGATGATAGTATTCTAGAAGGATGTGGAGAGGTTTGGGAGCATATTCCTTCAGCGAGGAATGTAAGTGGCCTTCAATTTTCTGGAGATACGATTTGGATTTTGACTGCCTTTAGTGGCCTTATAGGTTACAACAGGATTACAGGTGGATATGATGTTTTTAATCGTAGTAGTTCGAAAGTATCCATAGAGTCAGAACGGTATTTGGTAAGAGCTACTTCAGATGAATATTATTTGTGGTCATTGAATGAAGGATTATTCAAGTTCAATAGAATTAATAAAACCTTCGAGAAGCTTGGAGTGCATTACAATAGAATATATGCCATGGAGGATTTAGGCGATGGGAACCTTTTGCTAGGTTTTGATACAGAAGGAGCAATTATCTATTCTCCAAATGATGCTCTCCTTCAAATTAAACCAACCGATCATGGTATGCCAAATAATAGGGTTACGTCGGGTCTCCTAATGGAAAATGGCGCATTAGTATTGGGCACCTATAATGGAGGAATCGGATATTATTTAAATGATACCTTAATACAACTTAATACAACGAATACTCTTGCTTTGCCTAGTAATAATATCAATGATCTTTTGGAAGATATTTATGGGAGCATATGGGTGGCAACAGATAAAGGAATAGCTAGCGTTGATACTTTGGGAGATTGGACTTCTTATGTAAACATGGATTCAAGTCTCCCTCTTGACAAGAACATACTCCATTTGAGCCTCGATTCAGAAAATACCCTTTGGGCAATGACGGAGCAAGATACACTTTTAAGATTTGATGGACAACAATGGAATGCTTACTCGACGCCTCTAGGAATGAATAGGTTAGATTTTGGTGTTATGAAATTTGATGAAAACGATCACCTTTGGCTTGGAGGGGGAGGTCTTAAAGGAATCCATAGATTCACTGGAACGGATTGGCACGAGGAGATCATTACCCAAATTCCTGCGCTTGGAGTAACTTCTATCGCAAAAGATTCTTCTGGAGGAAAATGGATGGGGAATCCTATTGGGATATTTGGTGGTGGAGAACTAGTCAATTGGGCCTCGAATGATTCTAGTTTTTTTAATAAACAAAACTCTAGTATGCCGTATAGTGATATTACTTCCATCACTATTGCCCAAAATGGTAATATTCTTCTCGGTTCCCTTGATAATCAGGTTCCATTTTATCCTCCTAATCGATTAATGGTTTACGATACCAATCAGAACTGGACATCATACGCTATTCCTGGAACTGGAGGAATCACAGCTATACTTGAGGATAGTACTAGTGGATTTTGGATGGGTACATCAACCGAAGGATTAGTTTATTTGGACAATGGTATTACTTCTGTTTACAATGTAGACAACTCTAATTTGCCTAGTAATGTTATTAATGCACTTGCATGTGACCAAAATAATACGCTATGGGTGGCTACAGACAGAGGCATATACAACTTTGATAATGAAATTGTTATTGATACAAGCAACTCTGACTTCCTGAAGAGTAACAGTATTAGGAAATTAGCCTTTAATTCAAAAAATGAATTATTTGCATCTACTGAACAAGGACTATACTATACTAATCAGGCAATAGAGATAAATTATAATACTGCGAATAGTAATTTACCTGCTGATAATGTCGGAGCTATTGCAATCGATGGAAACGATATACTTTGGGTACAAGCGGATAGTTCATTAATACGTATTTTTGAAAACGATTGGAAGGTCATGGGTTCCATTTTTCCTGCCATGCCTCCTTCTCAAGGTTATCTTTTTACGGATATTATGATTGAGGGCGATAAAAAATGGATTGGGTATTTAACAGGCCTTACTATTCTAGAAGATCGCTTCGCCGCATTCACGGTATCCGATACCTGCTCCCAAACCCTCACCTTCGAAAATAAATCCACCAACTTCACCGATTTCTACTGGTCTGTGGATGGAGAAATGATGGCAAATACAGAGGATTTTACCTATACCTTCCCTAGCACCGGTGCTTATGAAATAGAATTGATTGGTTTTGACGAGGAATATTGTTTTGATAGTTATCTGAAAGTGATAGAGATAAAGCCAAATGCTATGGATATAGATATTGGGCCAGATACGCTTAGGGTTTATGCAGATAGCTTTCTTTTAGAGGCCAATTTACAAGGAATGACGAATTATCAATGGCATGAAAAATTGCCCAATAATTCTTTTATTACACTTGATACAACCTACGGTATGATGATCTCTTTATCAGGTCATTATGTTTTATTTGTTACTGACCCCTGCGGAAAAGTCTGGGGGGATGCAATCAACGTAGAACTCCTAGGGGAGCAAGTATATCCTGGCGACTTAAACTATGACGGGGAGGTAAACATAAATGACTTTTTAATGTACAATTTTGCTTTTGGCAAAACTGGCCCTGTACGCCCCAATGCTTCCCTTGATTGGCGTCCTCAGAATGCTCAAAATTGGTCTAAAATAACACCTGATGAATTGAATATCAAGCATTCTGATGCTAATGGAGACGGTATCGTAAATTATGATGACTCCTTAGCAATTGTTCAAAATTATGGCTTAACACACGACAATGGACGCCCTCCTTCCACAATACCAAGCAATTATCCTATAGAAGTTTCCTTCGGTACACCGTTTCCTAGTGCCCTAGGAACAGCCTATGTTTTAAATGTTCCTCTTCATTTATCTAGTACCTCTCCTTTGGATGTTGGAGGTCTTTCTTTACACCTTTATCACAGTCGGGATAGTATTCAATTTGAAGTTGTCATGGGAGCTTTCTTAGCAGATAATCCTGAATATATTGCTCATGTAAAAAATCATCCCAATAAATCTACAGAAGTTGGAATAAGTCGTACAGACGGACAAAGCTTTGATGTAAATGGTATAATTGGAAATGTTGTTTTTATCATCCAAGAGATTGATTTACCTGTAGGTTCTGAAACCTTACCTTTAGTTGTAGATATTCAAGGAGGACTTGCCTTAAATCATTTGGGAGACAGCTTACTCATCGGCAACAAGTCTGCGGTATATGATATCGGGCCTTTTGATGAAGGTACATCCTCGCCGACTAGTAGTTTTATCATTAGCTCTTCCAAATTAAATATGACTTGTGAACATCTAGGAGAAATCACAGCCAATGTGTATGGAGGCAATCCTCCGTTTTATTACAATTGGAGCAATGGTACTAATGGCCCCACCATTACAGATTTACTCCCTGGGTATTATACCCTTACGGTAACTTCGAATAATGAGATAAAAACCTCTACTATTCTTATAGAAAATGAATCGCGTATTCAGGCCAATATCACTTTCCTCAATGCTATAGGAGGCTTTTCAAATGGCGAAGCAATAGCGAATCCTAGTGGAGGCGATGGAAATTACAACTACCTATGGAGTAATGGCGCAAGTACTGCTACAATAACTGGTTTACAAGCAGGCAGCTATAGGCTTACCCTAAGTGATGGAAACGGTTGTTTGGCCTACGACCAAGTAGACCTCTTAAACGATCCTATTCCATTGAATGTCAAAGTAATCCTAGAAGGTGCATATGATACGACTAATACAAGGATGAAAAATGACCTATGTAGGAATGAGTTGTTACCTTCTTTTTCACCCTATGGAACGGGAGAACAAGTGAATATAGATGCCTCCTTTACACAAGACACTACAAGTAACGCTGTTGTAGATTGGGTGTTGGTAGAACTAAGAGCTGCCACCTTCCCTTATGAGTTACTGGATCGCAAAGCCGCTTTCTTACAGCGAGATGGAGACATTGTAAACCTTGATGGCCATTCTATTATTCAGTTCCGAGCAGTCCCCTTGGGAAATTATAATTGCATTATACGCCATCGAAATCATTTAGCCGTTATGACTACCTCTCCTATATGGATGGGTTACACACAGACAACTATAGATTTTACACTTAGCAATTCCTATTTAGGAACTGGTGGTTTTGGACAAAACTACATAGACGGCAAATGGATGCTTTATACAGGCGATGCTAATCAAGATAATGAGATTACTGCACCGGATAAAATCTTGTTTTCAGAAGACAATGGCTTGTTTGGAGAATACAGAATCCCTGATTTTGATCTCAATGGTGATGTGAATGGAGTAGATAAAACGATATGGTCAAGAAATAACGGGATTTCTAGCAGAGTACCGAGATAGCTAGTATCTGAATGGGAAAGGGCATTTTTTGAGGCGTTGCCGACCTGCGATTTCTGCAAGAAATGGGAGGTCTGAGTGAGGGCAACTAACGTCCTGTAGTCCTTTCATTTATTGCCAACAAACTGAAGTAAAAAACAACGGGTTTCATGATTTTATCGCATTTAGACCTCCCATTTTTTGCAAAAATCGCAGGTCTTGCCTCGTCCCTACTTTGTAGCGAAGCGATCAAAATTCATAAACAAGCCGAACAATTTACTAACCACAATTTAATCTAACATGCCGCCCATTGTATAAAGCAGCATGGAGTCTTTCAAGGAAGGATTCCATGCACAGCCCCTCCTATGTCCGGCTTCGTAGGACTAGGAAGTATCAATTATTTTATCACGAAGGTCATAATCTAGTAGTAGTTTGATTTTCAAACTACTACTAAATTCAGCCTCGCGAACAAAAACACAACTTATGTTGAATTCAAAAAAAATTTACGGCTTTTTATTTATAGTTTTTGTACTACCTTCCCTCATTTTTACCCGTTGTAAAAAAGAAGAAGTTGTAAAACAGGTAGAAAACACTGAATTCGGACAACACTCTGATGCACAGAAAAAAACTCTTGGAATTGGCATTCCTGTCAACATTGGAATGCTAGGGAAAGAGGCCGTTTTGGACTATTTGAAAAATCTCGACAAAGAGGGATGGGACAAAGCAGAGAAGAACTACAAGGTTTCAGCATTTCTAGACAAAAAAGGAATTACCGAACGTGTAACTCTTGAAGCAAAAAATGCACAACAACAAGCCGATACGGATCTCACGAATTATTTGACTAAAGAAGAATCCGCAGAACTAGAACAGTTTGAATTACAGGAAGATGCATTAAACGCTCAAACTAGTCTATGTATAAACGATGGGGTCTATTATTATTTCAGATTTGTTGCCACAGATTACATTTGTTACAACAACACAACAATTCTTCACGGCACACTATATGAATGTGTAGAAAATACTTGGGTCGTTTATTATGCTGATTTCTATCAACCAACTACTGGTGCTTGTACAACTTCAAGTACTTGTAATTCTGCCTTTGACTTCTACTCCAACGATGCAAACTACCCTGATACGGGATTTGGGAATAACTTTCAAAACGGAGATTTATCTATCATGGCAAAACAAAAGATTTCTGTCTTCTTAGCGAATGAACTTTCTCCAGAAGCAAAAGCCCTCCAGCATTTGTACATCAAGCATCAAGACGAAATAAATGCTGTATTCGAATCCGATGATTCTAAATTCAATGGTTTGAAGGAAGAAATGCGGTCATTTTTAATAACCACTATGCCGTTAATCAATACTAGTTTTCTTGAAGACGAAGAAGTGTTATTAAGCGATGAGCACCTTAACTCTGCTACTAGACTCTTCAATGAAATGGCTGTGGTAATGGACAATCCAAAATTAGTCAGAGCATTACAAAACATGACGACTAACTTAAAACAAACGAAAGGCAAAAGTTTGAAAACCGCACTTCGAACTTATGGCAAATAGTTTTAGCCTTTTCTAAACGGGGATTCTGCTGCTAGAATAGCTTCGGAATCCCCTTAATTCCTTAAATTATGCTACCGAATCCTACACTTTTTGACGTAGAACTAGAGTGGTACTCTTCTTTCCACTATTTGGGATTGTTTTTAACTGTTTTATTTGGAGTATTTTATTATAAAAAAAGGTATTCAGCCTCTTATTCTCCGCTACAATTACTTGTTTTTCTTGGCATTACTTGTGGTTGCTTATTAGTAGGTTCAAGGCTTTTGGGTATGATGGAGTTTTATGTTGCTACCAATTTGTGGCCGGATCCAAGCATTATCTTGCAAAGTCCTTCCAAGGGACAATTTCGGTGGTGCGGTTCTGTTGCAGCGATTTTTTTATTCGTGCCTTTGGTCAATAAACTACTAGGCATCAAACATAATAATTATCTTGATGTTTTAGCCATTTCGCTCTGCATCCTTACGGCAGTCACTAAGCAAGGTTGTCTATTTTCGGGTGATGGTTGCTACGGAATTCCTACGACCTTACCTTGGGGAATGTACTTTCCTTATGGGCCAGCTCCCAGCATTTTACCTGTGCATCCTACGCCTTTATATGATGGGATCTTCCACCTACTGCTTTTTGCTGCACTAATAGTTTGGGACTCCAAGTATAAACGATTTTCGGGACAAACGGCCTTATTCTATTTTATTGCTGCTTCTAGTTTTTTTATCCTTGTTGAAATCATTCGCTTAAATCCTAGAATGAGTATAGGATTGACTGTGCCACAACTTACGTATAGCTTGATTTTGTTAATATCTTTATGGTATTACAAAAAGTCTCAAGATGATAGAATGTCAAGCAGTTAAGGAATTTTGCTTGCTTTGCTACAAAATAGAATTGAGGATCTCATAGCCTACAACCCTCTGCCTGTCTCCCGATAGCGATGCGGGATCCCTCCAAAGCTCCAAAGGGAGAACAAGCTCTCGCTTTGGATTTTATGCTTATATTTCAAAGACTTGTGAGATTTAGGGGCTCAAAAGCGAAGCGTCAAAAGATGACTATAGCTCATCCTTTGACTGCGTAGCGACCTAAAAACTACCTAAAAAAAATTATCGTGAATTCTCTCACGATCTATATTCCGCAAGCGGCTATGAATTTTGATCACTGCGCTACAAAATAGGGGCGAGGAGCGTGGTGCGAGGCAACCTGAGATCCCGATAGCTATCGCGGATCAAGACCTGTGAGGTTTGAGTGCTAGACAGGCTCAACAAAGACCTCCCATTTCTTGCAGAAATCGCAGGTCGGCCGCGCCTCAAAAAAATTATCGTGAATTCTCTCACGATTTAGGTTTTGCAAGCGGCTATTGTCCACCACTAGAGAGGGCGATAGCTATCGAGGTTCTATAGTAAGGAGATTCAACCCCTTGGTTCGTTTGTGATGTTGGCGAACGCGCTGCGTTTTAGTTAAAACGGGTTCCCCCAGATATAATTCCCTGGCGTATCGATTTCGTTGCTCATAAAAAAGGCTATGC